>JAJEIJ010000016.1:0-81750 GCA_022827725.1 Acidimicrobiia bacterium | reverse complement strand
TTCGATACGTCTTCATATTCCGAGAGCGCTACGAGTTGTATATGATGTCAGGAACAAGAGGAATGCAGCACACTTAGGTGATGGCATTGACTCCAATATTCAAGATTCCAGTTTGGTCATAGCCTGTCTCAGTTGGATCATGGCCGAATTTATTCGGCTTTACCACGATGGCGATATCCCCGAGGCCACTAGAATTATTGAGGAACTCGTAACTTGGACAGTTCCAGTCATTCAAACCTTTGATGGAGTGCCAAGGGTGCTAACGGATCTTCCCGCTACCGATACTTGCTTGATTCTGCTGTATTACTCTGGTTCAGCCGGAATGACGAAGGATGTTCTGCGAACAGCTGTGGAACTTGAAATGAGAAAGCACCTGAGTACAACCTTGCAACGTCTGAACAAGCGTAAACTGATTCATGATAATGGCGAGCTTGTCAGAATCACTCGTAAGGGTGAAAAGATGGTACGGGATAAGAGTCTGGCGAGGGATTTGTGAACCCATTCAAGAGCAGTTCTCCATTTGTCCGTACTCCTGCGGATTCAGCGACTCTTCCCGATGAGGAGTTCCCATCCGTACACAGATCCAGATTGGTGGACCGGATGGACCAAGCCATCGAAGGGGGTCTCGTATCTTTCGGACAGCGAAACGTGGTTTCGTGCGAGAATTTCAAAGGCATTGACTGCAGGCGATAAAGGAAAACGTTCGCTCTCGTAGCCGTAGATGACTATCGCCAAGCGCTGGGAAAAGCCTGAATCGCGGAGTTTTGCGCAATCCGTAACGGCGCTTCGGTGTTTTGGGTAGGGCGAGAGGAGATGGAGCAACATGTTGTCGTTGGGCTTTCCGTTGTCTCCGTACATGCGCAGCATTTTGACTTCGATTGCCCACCCGGGTTCGCCTTCAAAAACGATGTCGCACTTTTGGTTGGGAGATGCTGGATAGGGCTCCTCGAAGAGTGCGTGAGGTAGGCGTCCAGGGGAGAGGGCGGCGAAAGCAATCTGGATTGTGTCCGACTCAGTGTGTGGACCGATTCCGGGGCGGAAAGGCTTGCCCGAGCGTTGGTTGACGGCAATTGGCATTTCCGAGTCAGCGGCTTCGATGCCTCCAGCAAGGCTAGTAACGAATTGTGACAATTCCATAGCTTCACGCTACTGATTCGGAGTAAGAGACAGCTAGCCACTCAGGACCTTGACCGGTTCTGGCGGATTGACCCAGATCAGGTTGAACAGGGCGATCTGTAAGGCGCGGGGGTGCCAGGACCGCGGCGAGTGGGCTGACTGGTTGTGTGGTGTGCCCTGATGAGGTCGGCGTCAGGTGTGGCGAAATTGTCGATTTTAAAGGTTGCTTAGATCGTTATGAGGGACAGCGGATGGCGGTCGCTGTTCTTCGATCTGATGATCTAGTTCGAGAGGCAAATTACTTCGACACCGAGTTCAACGGAAGGATAACTACCTTCGGACAAAGATCTCCAAGAATGCCCTTTGAACAGGGCATTTGCGGGGGTAACTGTCACTGGTCGTTGGTAGAGTGATATCCATGAAATTCACGCCTATTTCCGGCAATGACGGGGGAGTTCCTGCTGCCGATGGCTGTCGCTCTAGTGGGGTGTGTGTTGCGTCAGTGGATGCTGCGGGGATGTCGGAGGAGGGGTTGCGGGGGCGGTTGAAGGAGATTGGGCGGGCGGAGTCTCGGTTGGGGGCGATGAAGTCGCAGGTGTTGGCTGAACTGAGTCGGCGCCACAATGCGATTACGGCGGAGCGGGTGGCTCGGGAGGAGTTGCAGTCGTCCAAGCGGGAGGCTCGTAATGAGGTGGAGACGGCGGGTCGGCTCACCCAACTAGCAGAGACGTCGCTGGCGTTGGGTGACGGGGTTATCCCGGTGGGGCATGCGCGGTTGATTGCCCGAGCCGCATCGGAAGGGCCAATTGATGAGTCGGTGGTGGTGGAGGCGGCCAAGCGGGAGGACTTCGACAAGTTTTCGAAGACGATGCGCAGTCATCAGCAGGAGATGTCCGATGACGACGGGATGGGCATTCTGGAGAAGCAGAAAAGCCGGCGGACGGCTCGGGCGTTCCTGAGCCGCGAGACGGGGATGTTCGTGTTGTCCGGGGAGTTTGATCCGACTACCGGGGCTCACATCGACACAGTGCTGGCTGTGAAGGTGAAGGAGTTGTGGAACGCTGAAGATCCCAAGGCTCGGAGGACTCCGCAGCAGCGGATGGCTGATGCGCTGGCTGAGCTGATCTTGGAACCCGAAAAGGGCAAGGCCAAGGGGGTCGCGTTAATGGTGGTGGCCGACTACGACGTCATCAACCAGGAGTTGGTCAACGCCCGCCTGGCCGATGGCACCCGGATCCCAATGGACGAGTTGGTCCGGTTGGCCTGCGACGCTCAGGTCTTGCCCGGTGTGTTCCGGGCGGCCACCCAGGAGATGAACTTAGGCCGCAAGCGGCGCACCGCCTCAGATATCCAAAGGGCGGCATTGATCTACAGGGACAAGGAGTGCGTCGGCTGTGGTGCCAGCGCCCACCGGTGTTTCGCCCATCACGTTCAGTTCTGGTCAAACGGCGGGCCCACCGACTTCGGAAACCTTGTTCTGGTGTGCAACGACTGCCACCACGGGATTCATGACGAAGGATGGCAGGTTGCCCGCGAGGCTGCTTCTGGTCGCTGGAAGACCAAACCGCCGCCCGACCCGTTTCCAGATAATGGGATTGACTCGACGAGGCCTGCCCAACGGAACCTTGTGCTCAGACGGTGAATAGGTACCTGAGTTTGGGATTCAGCGATCCCAATCTCAGTCGTCTTGGACTAGGCGGGCGGGGAAGCCGCCTTTGGAGATGGGGCCCCATTGGTCGATGGTGAGGCGGATTAGGCATTTGCCCTGGTGGGCCATGGCTTGGCGGTACTCGTCCCAGTCGGGGTGTTCGCCGGAGATGACTCGGAAGTACTCGACGAGGCCGTCGAGGGCTTCAGGCATGTCGAGGCATTCAGCCGTGCCGTCGAGCTGCATCCACTCGCCGCCGAATTCGTCCGACATAACCACCATCGATGCTGTTGGGTTGCGCTTGGCGTTGACCGACTTGGCTCGCTCGGGGTAGCTGGACACCACCACCCGGCCACTGGTGTCGAGGCCCATTGTCACCAGCGAGCTCTGGGGTCGCCCGTCCCGGCGGGTGGTGAGGAGCACGCCCCGGTGGCGGGGGCGGACGAAGTCTTCCATCTCGGCCCGGTCGACGTAGCGGTCGGTAGCAATTGAAGCCATGGGGTGAACCTAGCTGCCTCTTGCCAGTGCTCCAGAACTACAGCGTGCGCCGGATGGGAAGGAGATTTTGGAAGACCGGGTCGCGTCCCTCGGCTCGGGCGGTAAACACCTCGGCCATATCGTCAGGATGAAACATGCCCGATTGCCAGGTGGCGACGTAGTTGAGGCCGTCGGCCACGCTGTGGTCGCGGGTGTAGTTGAGCATTTCCTTGGAGCCCCAGATGGCCAGCGGCGAGCGCGCCGCGATCTCCTGGGCAATTCCGAGCACGCCTTCCAGCATGGCGTCTTGATCGTCAAAGACCTGGTTGACCAGTCCGGCGGCCGCTGCTTCTTCGGCAGTGAGCCGGCGTCCGGTATAGGCCAACTCACGGGCCAGTCCGTCGGGGATGATCCGAGGCAGCCGTTGCAATGTGCCTAAATCAGCAGTCAGGCCGATGTTGATCTCCTGGATGCAGAAGAAGGCATCGGCAGTGCAATACCGCATGTCGGCGGCGCAGACCATGTCCACCCCTCCGCCGACACAGCCGCCCTGTACCGCGGCCAGCACGGGCATGCGGGCCTTCTCCAGGCAGCTGAACGACTCCTGAAGGGTCAGGGCCAAGTTGCGGGTCTCGGCCCGGACTCGCCCGAACTCCGGTGCTTCGCTGGATTCAGATCCACCCGAGAACAGCGAGTCCGGCTGGGTGAACACCGACAGGTCCATGCCCGCGGTGAAATGACGTCCAGTAGAAGAGATCACTAGTGCCCGGGCGTCACCGGAGTCCGACAGATCGCTCACCGCGGCGGGCAACTCGGACCAGAACTCCGGAATCATCGAGTTCTTGGCCTCGGGCCGGCTGAGCCGCAGGTGGGCAACCCCGTCGTCAAGATCGATCTCGAAGCAGGTGTGCTGCTGTTGTGAGTTAGCCATCCTGTCCTCCTCTTGTGGCCAATCCGCTTGATTTGGATCGGCGTTCGGGGGCGTTGCCGAGCAAACTAGCCGGGTGCTCGTTGTCGATACCCATACTCACGTGATCTCGGATGACTTTGAGAAATATCCGCTCCAGGTTGCCGACTATCCGGGGGTGGAGTGGGTGTACGAGGCGCCGGTGACCGCCGAGGAGCTGCTGGCGGAGATGGCCGGTGCCGGAGTGGACCGGGCGGTGCTGGTGCAGGCCCAGGGGGGCTATGGCACGGACAACTCCTATGCGTTGGACGCACGGGCGGCCTATCCCGATTCGTTCAGCGCGGTGGTAATCGTCGATGACCCCGTCGAGCTCGACCAGCTGGCCGCGGCCGGGGCGGGTGGGGTGCGGTTTTTTGCCATCGGTGGGGGAGGGCCGCTACACGATGAGGCCACTTGGGACACCGCTCGGCGACTCGGCCTGCGGGTGAGCGCGGCCACGGTGCCTGAGTATCTGCCTGCACTGGGTGAGGCTCTGGCTGCCCATCCTGATGTGATCTTGTCTCTCGACCACTGCGGGTTCGCGCCCGAGACCATCGGCGACTATGCCCACCTGGGGAACCTATACCTGAAGGTCACTCCTCATGTGCTGGATGCGGGCGAACCGGCAGTCATGCTGGAACGGCTGGCCGAGCAGTTCGGCCTCGACCGGCTCATGTGGGGGTCGGACTATTCCCAGACCCACGATCGGCCCTACCAGGAGCTAGCCGATCAGGCCCGGGCGGCCTGCGCCGGGCTGACACAGAGCGAGCAGGCGCAGTTCTTGGGCGGCACCGCGCTGGCCCTGTGGCCCGAACTGGGCTAGTCGATCCCCAGCATTTCGTCGACCACCGCAGCCATGGCGGCGGGGTCGCGCTCGGTCTCCCGGGTTTGGCCGCCGGAGTCGAGGAAGCGCTGCATAAGGGGTACATGCTGGCCGGTGGCTGAGCAGGCCATCATGGCCTGGGTCTCGGTCAACAGCCCGGGCTCCACTGGGCCTAGAGCAGCGTCCACGGCTTGCTTGGCCTTGGCGATGGACAGCCGGGGCGAGGCCGCGATGCGACGGGCTACCTGGGCAGTGTGGGATCGGAGCTGATCGGAGGGCAGCACCCGATTGACGTAGCCGATGGCGGCAGCCTCCTCAGCGGTCACGTCGTTGCCCGACAAGACGATCTCAAGCGCCCGGCTGCGGCCCACCAAGCGGGCCAATCGTTGGGTGCCGCTGGCCCCAGGAATGATGCCCATGGCCACCTCGGGCTGGCCCAACACGGTGCGAGGCCCGGCGAATCGCATGTCGAGCGAGAGAAGGAACTCCGAGCCGCCGCCCCGGGCGACACCGTCGATCATTCCAATGGTGGCCACCCCCATGGTGCGACAGCGGTCGAACGTAGCCGCGGCGAAGTTGGGCTCGGTCGGCACCTCGGCGGGTGCCTCCATGGCCAGGATCTGCTCCACATCGCCATGCATCAGGAAGAACTCTGGATCAGCGCTCTCGAACACCAAGACATGCATTTGCTCATCAGCCTCAACCGCATCGAGCAATCCCATGAGCCCGCCGATCAGGGGGCCGTCAACAAGCTGATTGGGCGGATGGTCGATGACCACCCAGCCCACGCCATCGGCAACTCTCAAAGAGAAGGGGCCAAAACTCTGCCCACTTGTTTGTTCACTCATCGTGGTCCTCCCACTGGTTCCAATACGCCACTTCTGACAATGGCCGGCGGCGGACGGGGCCGAAGGGTACCGCGGGCCATCCCATCGGGATGCCGCACACAATGAGGACGTCGTCGGGGATGCCCAGCACGGCCCGAACCCCATCGGCCCGGAAGGCGTGCAGCGTGGTGAGCACCGTGCCCAACCCCAGGCTGCGGGCCGCCACCAGGAGGTTCTGCACCGCGGGGTAAACCGAGTGGCTCACCCCCCGCTGGGTGGAGCACACGATGATGAACACCGGCACATTGCCCACTTCACGGGCGAACTCGGCGGCCTTTTCCACGATTCCGGCCTCTTGGCCCCGCAGCCACTCGGTGCCCGCCGCCGACGGGTTGTTGTACGACTCCTGCTGGGCGTCGAGGTAGAGCTCGGCCAAACGGCGGCGCTTTTCGGGGTCGGTGACCACCACGAATCGGGCAAACTGGCCGTTTATGGCGCTGGGTGCCCGGATGGCAGCGTCCAGCACCTGGGTGATCAGCTCGTCGGGTACCGGATCGGGCAAATAGCGCCGCACCGCCCTCTGGGTGTGCATGGCCTCGAACACGCCGACCTCGGCGGCTGGTTGATTCATGGGCTCCGAGAGTAGCGGTCGCAGAAATGTGCGGGTTGCCGTCAGCCCGGCGATAGCCTGCACCCATGGCGCAAAAGCACCGCATCACCATCACCTATTGAGTTCCTTGAGACTATTCCGAGCACGCCGTGAGCGCTGCCAAGGACTTGCTTCAGAACTACCAGCACATCATCGAGCAACTGACCCTGGTGACCGGTGCGTCGGGCATCTTCGACGTGGAAGTCGACGGTGAGATGCTCTTCTCCAAAGACGACTGCATGCGGCATGCCGATGTCGGCGAGGTGCTGAAACTCTTTGCCGAGCAATATGCCGAAGGAGTGCTGGTCTACGGCTCATAGGCGCAGGAGCCGCTGCACTCAGCCACTACGCTGCGGGCGTGGACGAATCGACAGTCGACATCGATCATCAGACGCCGGAGTTCGTCGCCAATCGCCATAGCCGCTACCACGAGTTGCGGGAGAGCTGCCCGGTGATGTTCAACGAGCACTATGGCGGTTTCTGGATGGTCACCGACTACGAGTCGGTGGCCCAGGTAGCCCGAGACAACGAGACGTTTGCCCACAAGTACGAGCCCGACGCCTCCGACGGCATCTCCTACATGGGCATCTGCGGGGTACCCCGCCCGGGCTACATCCCTCGCCAGGGAGTGTCGGAGATTGACGGGCCTGAGCACGCCGATCTGCGGCGGGTGCTGAACCCGCTCATGACCATCAACGCAGTCGAGAGCAACCGCCCCCGCATGGAGGCGGTGTCGGCCTGGTTCATCGACGAGATCATCGAGTCGGGCAAAGCCGACTTGGTGCTCGACTACACCACCCCGGTGCCCGCGGTGCTGACGCTGGAGATGATGGGCATGGTCTCATCCAACTGGCAGCACTACGCCGACTTCTTCCATGCCACCTCCTCGTATGAGCCCACTGACGAGCGGTACCTCAGCGCAATCGCCCATCAACCGGACATGTGGGGGGAGCTTCGCGACTTCGCCGCGTTTCGTCGTGAGAATCCGGCCGACGATGTCACCACCGCCCTGGTCTCTTCCCCGCTGGATGGCCGGATGCTGGACGACGACGAGATCACCGCCATCATGTGGAACCTCGTGGCGGGTGGCCTCGACACCACCACCTCGCTGGTGTCGTGGGGCCTGCACCACCTGGGCACCCACCCTGAGGACCGCACCCGGCTCATCGACGATCCGAGCCTGGTCCCGGCTGCGGTGGAGGAGTTCTTGCGCCACTACAGCCCCAGCGAGACCCTCACCCGCACCGCCACCCGCGACGTGGAACTGGGGGGCCGCCAGATCCGGCGGGGCGACATCGTGTTCATCAGCTGGGTGACGGCTAACCACGATCCGGCGATGTTCGATGCTCCCGATGAGGTGCGCATCGACCGCGAGGTGAACAAGCACTTGGCGTTCGGGCTGGGAGGCCATCGTTGCATAGGCTCGTCGATCGCCCGCATCGAGTCGGAACTCATGCTGAGGGACGTTCTCGCCCGCATTGGCGACTACGAGATCGACCTTGACGGATTCAAGCCCTATCCGGGCAACCTGCTGATGACCGGCGTGGTGTCGATGCCGGTCTCGTTCACGCCCGGGACTCGCACGGGCGCAGCCGACCCCTTTGCCTAAGGGCCTGCCAGGCCCGGCTGATGGGTGTGGGGTCTAGCTGAGCCGCTCGACGATCATGGCCATGCCCTGGCCGCCGCCCACGCACATGCTCTCGACTCCGATGGTCTTGTCGGCGTCTTCCAGGCCATTGAGCAGGGTTCCCATGATGCGGGCGCCGGTCATGCCGAAGGGGTGGCCCAAGGCGATGGCCCCGCCGTTCACGTTGAGCTTGTTGTAGTCGATGCCCAGCTCGTCGGCGCTGGGGATGACCTGGGCGGCGAAGGCCTCGTTGATCTCCACCAGATCGACGTCGTCGATGGTCATACCGGCTCGGTCCAGTACCTGGGTGATGGCCGGAATGGGGCCGAGGCCCATGATCTCGGGATTCACTGCGGCCACGCCGGAGGCCACGATCCGGGCCAGCGGCTTGACGCCCAACTCGGCGGCCTTGGTGTCGCTCATCACCACCACCGCGGCAGCCCCGTCGTTGAGCGGGCAGGCATTGCCCGCGGTAACGGTGCCGTCGGGACGGAACACCGGGTTGAGCTGGGACACCTTCTCGATGACGGTGCCGGCCCTGATGCCGTCGTCCTTGGTTACCAGCGTGCCGTCGGCCAGGGGATAGGGGGTGATCTCCCGCTCGAAGAAGCCCCGCTCCTGGGCGGCCTCGGCCCGGTTTTGCGACCTGACGCCGAACTCGTCTTGGCGCTCTCGGCTCACATTCCAGGCCTGGGCCACGTTCTCGGCGGTCTGCCCCATGGCGATGTAGATGTCGGGCAGGCCTTCGGGAGGCTCCCACGCTGGGGTGCCCTCCCCGCTGCGCTCGGCTGAGCGGGCCTCGGCCTCGGCGAACTTGTCGTTCTTACCGCCCCGGTCGGAGGCGCCGGCCGCGAAGCGGCTCACGCACTCCACTCCACCGGACACGAACACGTCACCCTCACCGGCCCGCACTGCGTGGGCCGCCATGCGTATGGTCTGAAGCGACGAGGAGCAGTAGCGGTTGACGGTTACCCCGGGCACGTCCAGCCCGGCTAACAGTCCCGACAGCCGGGCGATGTTGTAGCCGGCCTCTCCCGCGGGCTGGGCGCAGCCCCACATCACGTCCTCGACGTCGGCCCCGTCGATCTGGGGGACTTTGCCGAGAACGTCGCCGATGATGAACGCCGACATGTCGTCGGGGCGGACGTCGACCAGCGATCCCTTGACTGCTCGTCCGATGGGCGTGCGGGAGGTGGCGACGATTACTGCTTCGGGCATGGTTGCTCCTGGTTTGCTTTTGGTCGATTGGGATTGGGGCCCTGGGGCCTATCGGAAGGGGAAGTCTGGAGTCTAGGAGAGGTCTACCCGCTCGGTATCTGATCCGCTGCGGAGGTGCTTGCCGGGCCGGGCATCGGTGAACTGCCCGTCTCGAGCAATCTCCTCGCCGTTGCAGAACACGTGGTCGATGCCGTCGGCCTCTCCGTAAAGGCGGGGAGCGCCAGCGGGCAGGTCGGCCACCACGGTGAGGGGCTTGGCCCCCACCTGGGACTCGTCGATCACCACCACGTCGCCGTGCCAACCCTCTTGGAGCTGGCCCCGCTCCTTGAGGCCGTACAGCTGGGCCTGCACGTCGGTCATCAAATGGATGGCCTCTTCCATGGAGATGAGCTCCCGCTCTCGCATGCACTGGCCGAGCATGGACGTGGCGTAGTTGGCCGTCATGAACAGGTCGAGGTGGGCTCCGGCGTCGGAGGCGCCGATCACTGCCCGGCCGTCCCGCCAGATCTCCATGCGGGCCTTCCAGTCCTCGGTGGAGGAGACCGGCGGCGGGGTGCCGAAGGAGGTCTTCAGCTCGTCGGCCACCACGATGTCGCACAGGGCGTCGAACGGCTTCTTGCCCTCGTCCTCGGCAATCTGTCCCACGGTGCGGCCCCGGTACTGCTCGTTCTCGGGGGCGAACGTGTCGAAGATGATCTTGGTGGACCAGTCGGCCAGTCCCTTTAGGGGTCCGGGCTGCTGGGCCAGTTCGTCGAGCCGATCGCGCTCGACCTGGTCGGCCAGCAGCGCCAACTTCTCGGCCGGCGGGGCGAGCATGGCGTCCTCCCAGTCGGGCAGGGCGTCGAGCACGAAGCCGCCGGCCATGCTCAGCCGTATCGAGAAGGCCATCGGCACCGTGAGGGCCACCACCTTGCCGCCGTTGGCCTTGGCGTGGTCGCTGGCCTCCAGCTTGGCGTAGCACTCGTCCAAGTTGCCCTCAGCCACGGTCATCACGTTCCAGTTGAGCTGGGTCTGGGCGGCCACCGACATGTCGGTCATCAGGTTGATGGCGGCATCGTCGAACGGGCCGACACAGGGAATCAGCTCCAACGAGGTGCCCGGGTACTCCGAGCACACCCGGGCCAGCTCCACCAGCTCCTCCCGGCTGGCGTAGCGGCTGGGCACCATGTTGCCGAACGGGTCGTTGTGGGTGCGGGCGTAGGAGGAGGAGAACCCCAGAGCGCCGGCCTCCAAACCGGCCCTCAGCAGGTCCTGCATCTGGGCCAACTCCTCGGGGGTGGCCTCCCGCTTGACGCATTCCGGCCCCATGACCACCCGGCGCAGCGCAGAGTGGCCCACTTTGAAGGCGGTGTTGATCGACAGGGTGCCGTCGAAGGCGTCGAAGTACTCGGCGGTGGAGCGCCAGTTCCAGGGCACGCCGACCTGGAGCGACTCCAGGGGCATGCCCTCCACCCGGGCCAGCATCTGCATCAAGTACTCGCCGTCGGCGGGATCATCGGTGAGCGGCGCGATGGTGAACCCGCAGTTGCCCCCGATTACGCTGGTCACCCCGTGCAAGGGCGACGGGCTCAGCGTGGTGTCCCAGAACACCTGGGCGTCTAGGTGGGTGTGCACGTCGATGAAGCCGGGGCACACGGCCTTGCCGGCCGCGTCCACCGTGTTGGCCGCCTCTGCCGCGCTCAGATCGCCGATGGCGGAGATTCGACCTCCTTGCAGGCCCAGGTCGCCCCGATAGCGAGGGCCGCCGGTGCCATCGACGATGTCTCCGCCGGTGATGATGGTGTCAAACATGGTTCGCCCCTTGTGCGCGCTGGTTCGCACGCTCGGCCAATAATCTAGGCGATGCCTGGGTTCGTTGGCGAAGAACCGGGCGCTGAGTGAATGGCTTGGGCTGAAGCATCGGTAAGCTTCCTGCCCATGGCTGAGATCCCCCGCATTATCTCCGTGGATGACCACGTGGTAGAGCCGCCCGACCTGTGGACCGAGCGGCTTCCCCGCAAGTACCACGACCGCTGCCCTCGGGTTGAGCGCGACAAGGCCACGTTCCACTTCGAGGGCGGGGTGTTCAGCTACGAGAAGGGGTCGCCCGACGGCACGTGGGGCGACTGGTGGCTCTACGACGATCTGATCTACCCGTTCCCTAAGCTCTCGGCGGCCATCGGGTTTGAACCGCTCACCAATACCCCGGTGACGTTCGACGAGATTCTGCCGGGGTGCTGGAAGCAGAAGGAGCGCCTCGAGGACATGGAGGCCAACCACGTGGAGGCGTCGATCTGCTTTCCCAACGTGCTGCCCCGGTTCTGCGGCCAGACCTTCCACGAGCGGGAGGACAAGGAGCTGGCCCTTTTGTGCGTCAAGGCCTACAACGACTGGATGATCGACGAGTGGTGTGCCGGGGACGGCAAGGGGAGGCTGATCCCGCTGACCATCATCCCGCTATGGGACGCCCACCTCGCCGCCCAGGAGATCCACCGCTGCGCCGACAAGGGCAGCTTCGCGGTGGCCTTCTCCGAGAACCCCTATCACCTGGGCTTGCCGTCGATCCACGACCCCAGCGGGTTCTGGGAGCCGTTCTTCGCCGCCTGCGAGGAGACCGGGACGGTGGTGAACATGCACATCGGCTCCTCGTCGAAGATGCCGACCACGTCGCCCGACGCGCCGTTCGCGGTCAGCTCCACCATCACCTTCAGCAACGCCATGGGCTCGATGTGCGACTACATCCTCTCCGGGGTGTTCGAGCGGTATCCCGGCCTGCGGGTGGCCTACAGCGAGGGCCAGGTGGGGTGGATGCCCTATGTGATCGAGCGCATGGACAAGCTGTGGGAAGAGCGGATCAACGACGATGACGGCGATTTCGGGGTGAACCTGCCCAACCCGCCGTCGTCTTACATCGCGGGCCACGTGTGGGGCTGCATGTTCGACGACGAGGTGGGGCTGCGGAACCGCGACCTGATCGGCATGGACCAGATCACCTTCGAAGTGGACTACCCCCATGCCGACTCCACGTTCCCTCACACCAAGGAAATCGCCACCAGGATCGTGACCCAGGCCGGACTCGATGATGAGGAGGCCTACAAGCTGCTGCGGGGCAACGCCATCGAGTTGTACAGCCTGGAGAAATACGGAATCGCCGCGTAGCCGAGCCAGCCGCTTGGAGCAGCGAGCATTCCGGCAAGGGGGGAGATGGCCATGGCACTGGCCGAAATGGAACCGCTGAACGTTGACGAGGAGTATCGCCTGCTAATCGGAGGCGACTGGGTGACCCCGGAGGCGGGCACCTACGAGATCGTCGATCCCAACACCACCCAGGTGATCGGCCATGCTCCCGAGGCGTCCGTCTCCCAGGTGAACGACGCTGCCGCCGCGGCCAAGGCGGCCCTGCCGGGCTGGCGGGACACGCCGATGGCCGAGCGGTGTGCCCTCTTGGGCCGGGCCGCTGACCTGATCGACGAGCGGATCGGCGGCCTGACCGGGCTGCTTCAGGGGGAGACCGGGGCCACCATCAACATCACCGAGGCGGTGCAGCTACCCGCGTGCGGTGACCGGTTCCGCCAGTACGAGATTCCGGTGGACCTGGACGAGTCAATGGCGCCGTACCCGGTGGAGGCCAACCCTCTGGGGCCGGGCGGCTTGGCCGGAGCCCATGTCATCCGCCAGCCGGTGGGGGTGGTGGCCTGCATTACCTCGTACAACTTCCCACTGGTCAACGTGTCGGGCAAGGTCGCCCCGGCGCTGGCTATGGGCAACACCGTGGTGATCAAGCCGGCGCCTCAGGATCCTCTGGCCATGATCAAGGTGGTGGAGATCATCGAGGAGGCCGGATTTCCCCCCGGTGTGGTCAATATCATCACCGGGCCGGGGGCGGCGGCGGGGGCCGGACTCGTGGGATCGCCCGACGTGAACATGGTGAGCTTCACCGGTTCGTCCGCGGTGGGGGTCAAGATCATGAGGGCTGGAGCAGCCACCATGAAGCGCCTGCTCATGGAGCTGGGTGGCAAGGGGGCCTGCGTGCTCACCGACGACTGCAACGTGGACGCTGCGGTGGGGGCCATCGCCTCGGTATGGGGGCTCCACAGCGGGCAGATCTGCACCGCGCCCACCCGGGTTATCGTCCACCGCTCCCGCTACGACGAGCTGGTGGACAAGCTGACCGCGGTAGCGGGGATGCTCAAGGTGGGCGACGCGCTCGACCGGGAGACGATCGTCGGCCCGGTCATCACCGAGCGCCACCGCAACCGGGTGGAGCACTTCATCGCCAGCGGTGTGGCCGACGGGGCCGCCATGTTGTGCGGCGGGTCGCGACCGGACCTGCCCGGCTACTTCGTGGCCCCCACCTTGCTGGCGGATTGCGAGCCGGACATGCGGGTGGTGACCGAGGAGATCTTCGGGCCGGTGGTGGCGGTAATGGCCCACGACGGCGACGACCACGCGGTGGATCTGGCCAACAGCAGCCGCTACGGTCTGTTCAGCTACGTGTTCGCCGACAGCCCCGCCCGAGCCTTCGAGATCGGCCAGCGCATCGAGTCGGGCAACGTCGGCATCAACTCACTGGCCCCCCATGTCCACGCCCCCTTCGGCGGCTTCAAGATGAGCGGCATCGGCCGCGACCGAGGCATCTTCGGCCTCCACGCCTACAGCGAACTCCAATCCCTCAGCTGGGTGTCTAGCTAGCCCCTATTGTCGTCGGATGACGACATCATCAGTGAACAGAGTGGGGTTCATCGGGTTGGGAAATGTTGGGGAGAAGCTGGCTTCGAATCTGCTGCAACAGGGGTTCGAGATGGTGGTGCGAGACCTCGACCGGGCTGCGGCTAGGCCGTTGTTGGCCAAGGGGGCACAGTGGGCCGATAGCGGTAGGGACTTGGCCCAGAACTGCGACGCAGTAGTGACCTGCCTGCCATCGCCCGCAGCATCAGCCGAGGTGATGGAAGCTTCTGACGGAGTGATTGCCGGAATGCAACCGAGGACGGTCTGGCTGGAGATGAGCACCACCGATGAGACCGAGGTGCGCCGCTTGGGTGCGTTGGTGGAGTCTTCAGGTGGCATCCCGCTGGATGCGCCGGTATCAGGTGGCTGCCATCGGGCGGCCACGGGCAACATCGCCATCTTCGCCGGCGGCGAGCGAGCTGCATTCGAGCGGGTCTTGCCCTTGTTGGCCGCCATGGGCCGGGAGATCGTGCACACTGGGCCGCTGGGCAGCGCCTCGGTGCTCAAGGTGGTCACCAACTACCTGGCGGGCGTGCATCTGATCGCTCTCGGCGAAGCCCTCATGGTGGCCAAGAAGGCGGGACTCGACCTCGCCACGGTCTACGAAGGCATCCGAGTGTCGTCGGGCAACTCCTTCGTGCATGAGACCGAAAGCCAAGTGATCCTCAACGGCAGCTACAACATCAACTTCACCATGGATTTGGAGGTTAAGGACCTCACTCTGTTCGACGACCTCGGCGCCAAACTGGACGTGCCGCTGGAGCTGTCCCCGGTGGCGGTGTCGATAGTGCGCGACGGCTTGGAGCGCTACGGCCCTCGGGCATGGTCGTCGATGATCGTGAGGCGACTTGAAGACGCCTGCGGCGAAGCACTGCGGGCCCCCGGCTTCCCCGCCGAGCTCACCGACACCGAGCCCCCAACACCCGGCTACGAGGTGACAAGGTCGCGATCTTGACGGTGTGGCACGCTGGTCGGCGTGGTTGAAGAGCCCCTTGGCGGGGGGATTGCGAACGCTGGGCAGGTAGTCCGGGTCGGCCCGCATGTTCTTCGCCCGTCGAATCCTTACTCACGTTCGGTTCACGCTTTTCTTCGCGCGGTGAGACGTACTGGGTTCGAGGGCGTTCCCGAACCGGTCGGCATTGATGCCGATGGCCGCGAGCGGCTCGTGTTCATCGAAGGCGAGGTTCCGATATCGCCATATCCGGATTGGAGCCAGTCGGATATCGCTTTGGCATCCATGGTCGAGCTGCTGCGCGGTTTCCACGACGCCGCCAAGGGCTTCGACCCCCAGGATCTCACTTGGAACGACAGTTTGTCTGACCCGGCGGGCGGGACGGTGGTGTGCCACAACGACGTGTGCCCGGAGAATGTTGTCTTTCGCGATGGCATCGCCATTGCCTTGCTTGACTTCGAGTTCGCGGCTCCCGGACGCCCCGTCTTCGATTTGGCCCAACTGGCCCGTCTATGTGTGCCGATCGAGAACGACTTCGACCAAACCCGCCTCGGGTGGCTACCGGATGACCGGCCGGCGCGACTGCGGTTGGTAGCCGACGCCTACGGTCTAGGCCGAGACGGCCGCAAGGAACTGATGACCACAATCGACGTCGCCCTCACCCGTGGCGAGGAGTTCGTCCGCCACAGAGTGGAATCCGGTGACCCCAACTTCGTCGAAATGTGGAACCAAACCGACGGCCCTGAGCGCTACCACCGCCGACGCCGCTGGTGGAATGACAGCCGCCATAAATTCGCTACTGCCCTCCGCTAAGGACCCACTCGGGGGTTTGAGCTTTTTCTAAATCGGGCGGTGGCCGCCGGGGTAGGGGGTGGTGGCGTCTAGGGTCATGACGGTGAGGCCTAGTTCGTCGAGCAGTGAGAGGCTGGACAGGATCTCGCCGCAGCGGTCGATGGGGCAGTCGCACAGGGCCACGGCCGCCTCCACCATGGCCTCCATCGACTCAATTTGGTCGGGGCGGAGGATGTCCCCCACCAATTCGTCGGCCCCTTCCGACAGCACGGCGGCCTGCGGCTCGATGGTGTTGATGCGGATGTTGCGGGGGTGCAGTTCCACGGCCAGTGCGCTGGTCATGCGGTTCAGAGCTGCTTTGGTAGTGCCGTAGAACCCGAACACGCCTTTCACGCCATCAGAGGGGAACGGCGGGCCGACAGCCAGGTTGGCGGTTGCGCTGGAGAGATTGACGATCCAGCCTTCTCCGGCGGCTTCCATATCGGGTAGCACTGCGTCGATGAGGTCGTGGGGGGCCAGCAGATTGATCTCCAGCATGAGGCGGCGCCGCTTCAGCGGATAGCCAACCATGGGCTGGTAGATGGCCGCGGCGGCGTTGTTGACCAAGATGTCGATGGGGCCCAGCGCCTCGCGGGCCTGGGGGACGATGGCAGCCCGGCTGTCGGCGTCGGCCAAGTCGGCCTGGATGGCGATGTGGGTGCCGGGATGGGCGTTGAGCTCGGCCAAGGTCTCATTGAGCGACCCGGACAGGGTCGGGTGGGAATCCAGTGTTCGGGCGGTGATGGCCACATTGGCCCCTTCGGCAGCCAGTCGCTTGGCGATGCCCTTGCCGATACCCCGGCTGGCTCCAGTGACGATCGCGTTCTTGCCCTCGAATCGCTTCATGGCGAGCATCCTAAGTTCACAGGCCTTCACGCCTCGCAGTGAGGCGCTTCCAACTGCTCTGTCTCTGACCGCCGGTACTAGGGTCGCCACTCATGTTGAGTGAAGGCACAAAGGCTCCGGAATTCACTGCGCCCGACCAAGACGGGAACGATCTGTCGCTGGCTGACCTGCGGGGGAACTGGGTGGCGTTTTGGTGGTATCCGAAGGCGTCAACCAAGGGTTGAACGATTCAGGGACAGGGATTCCGTGATCGAATCTCCGAGTTTGAGGCCCTGAACGCCGTCGTGGTTGGGGCGTCGTTCGACTCCGTGGAAGACCAGAAGGGTTTTGTGGATGGGGAGAGCTTTCCGTTCTCGCTGATCTCCGATCCCGACCGGACTGTGGGGCGGGCCTATGACGCCGAGAGGGCTGAGGGCGAGCCTTACTTCGAATATGGGCTGCCCCGGCGGATCAGCTATCTGATCTCACCCGACGGCATGGTGGCCAAGGCCTACGACCTTGAAGGTCAAGACTTGGCTGAGCACGCCGCCGTGATAATCGCCGACATCAAAGCGCTGATCTAGGGGTTTCCCGCCTAGGGCTCCGAGGGGCCGCCTAGAACTCGATGACCCAGCGGCCGCGGGTGCCGCCGGCCTCCAGGCGGGCGTGGGCCTCCGAGGCGTTCTCCATGGGGACGGTGCCCGCCACCCGCAGCGACACCTGGCCGTCTTCGGCCTGTTGGCGCAGGCGGTCGAGGCGGGCGTAGTCCTTGTCATAGGCGAACACCCAGGTGATGTGGAATTGAATGCCTCGCTCGTCGTTGCCCGGCCATCCCCGCACCGAGGTGAAGCCTCCGCCGTCGCGCACCGCGGCCACTAGCGGCTCCATCTGCACCGAACCGTCGGCCAGGCCGTCCACGCCGTCGGGGGCGTGCTCTCGAATGCGGTCGGCCACGTCGTCGCCCCGGCGCACGATCACGTCGGCCCCGAAGGAGGCCACCAGCTCCTCGTCTGCTTCTGAGGAGTCGGCAATCACCCGCAGACCGTCGGCCTTGGCCAACTCCACCATGTAGCCGCCGTAGCATCCGGCCGCGCCGGTCACTGCCAGGGTCTGACCGGGCTGGAGGTTGAGCTGGTCGAGGCTGAGTCGGGCGGTGAGGCCGTTCATGGGCAGCGTGCTGGCCTCGGCGAACGACGATCCCGCCGGCATCCGGGCCACTGACTCGGAGGACAGCACTACATACTCGGAATAGGCCCCGTGAGATCCCATGGGCACCACCATGGCCATCACATGATCGCCCACTTGTAGGTCGGTCTGGGCGCCCTCTCCGATCTGGTCCAGAACCCCGGCCACGTCCATGCCCGGGATATAAGGCGGCGGACCGGTCTTGGCCTGCTGCTCGGCCCGAGTGCCGGCCCTCACATGGGTGTCGGTGGGGCTGACCGCGGTTGCCCGCACCCGAATCCTCACCTGGCCGGGACCGGCCTCCGGCGTGGGCAACTCCACCACCTCCAATGCCTCCGGCCCGCCGTATTCGATGACTCCAACTGCTCGCATGGGCCGAGAGACTATCGACTGGTCGTCAGGCCGCGTGACTCAATCCCAGCACCGGACTTTGTAGTCGTCGCGCAAGGCGCAGGCGTGGCTGAGTCCGGCGGAAAGATCGATGAAGCGGTCTCCGGGAGGATCGACGATCTCGCCGCGGCCCCAGCACCGAACGGTCTGGTCGTCGCGGATGCCGCAGGTGAAGCTGCCACCGGCGGCAATGGCGGTGTAGAGGCTGAGCGGGGGATCGGCCTGCCCAGCGGTGTTGTCACCCCAGCACTGGGCGGTGCCGTCATCTCGGAGCCCGCAAGCATGGGACAGTCCTACGGAAATGGCGGCAAACCGGCCCTCGGGCGGATCAGCCCAACTCCCTGCTCCCCAGCACTCCGCCGTGCCGTCGTCTCGCAACCCGCACGATGCGTTGCCCCAGCCGACGGAGATGGCCGCAAAGCGCCCTCCGGGGGGACTAGCGGGGTCGGGGCCGCCGACGCGGTTGCCCCAGCATTGGAGGGTGCCGTTGCCTCGGAGCCCGCAAGCATGGGACTGTCCAACGGAGATAGCGGTGAAACGCCCCTCAGGTGGATCCACGCCAGCTTCGTAGTTGTCCTCCCAGCAGACGGCAGCACCGTTATCCTGAATCCCGCAGGAGTAGCCGCTTCCCGCGGAGATGGCGGTGAAGTTGCCGCTGAGGTAGACGGCCCATCCGGGGTCGTTCCCGCCGGCCCGCCAGCATTGGACAGTTCCGTCTTCGCGGATGCCACACGAATGATCTTGGCCAGCGGCCACCGCGGTGAAGCGTTCCCCGGAGGCGGCGGGTTCCTCAATGGTGCAGCCTGCCAACAAGCCTGCGATCACCACAATGGACAGCGCCAGACGGCCATCTGCGATTTTTTGGAGTAGCGCTTGCCTCGGTGACACGCCACTAGGAGGAAGAGCGGGCGGCCACCACGTCGGTGAAGTCCACGAACGAGCGCAGAGTGTGGCCCCCGTCAACGGTGATGAACTGGCCGGTGGTGAAGCTCGACTCCGGGCCGGCCAGATAGCGGATGGCCCCGGCAATGTCGTCGGGGCGGCCGATTCGCTGAAGGGGCTGCTGGTCGAGGTACTGGGCCACTACCGAATCGTTGTTCACCAGACCCTGGGTAGTGTCGGTTGCGGTCAGCCCCGGGCGCACCGCATTGACACGGACGCCGAGGCCGCCCAGCTCGTCGGCGGCCACTCTCACCAGGGCGTCCACTCCGGCTTTGCCCGCGCAGTATGGGGCCAAGAAGCGGCACGACTGGATGGCCGAGGTGGACGACACCGCCACGATGGAGCCGCCTCCCGCGTCGGCCATGTGCTTTCCGGCGTGCTTGATCATGATGAACGGCACCACCACGTTGAAGCTGACCGTCTCCGCCACCTGCTCGGGCTCGTAGTCGAGCACCGCGGCCATAGCACCCCCGCCGGGGACCGAAACCGCCATGTCGAGCCGCCCGGTGGGCTCGGCGGCCAGCGCCACCGCGGCCAGGACTTGATCGCTGTCGGTGGCGTCGCAGGCCGTCCAGCGGATCGAGCCGCCTGCTTCGGCGGCCAGCGGTCCAAGCTCGTCGGCAACCTCTTGGAGATGGCCCGCGCTGCGGCTGGCGATCACCACATGGGCGCCGTCGGCCACCAGAAGCCGGGCGGTGGATCGGCCGATGCCGCCGGCACCCCCGGTGACCAGGGCGGCCATACCGGCCAGCGGCAGATTCTCAGACGGGTTGCTCATAGGTCGGCTACTCCTTCACGCACCGCAGTACACAGCAGTTCGGTATGGCGATGGGCCAAGTCGTCGGGCATGCCGGCGATGCTGGTCCAGCAGTAGGCCTCCACCATGGGGATGTCCTCCGACAAGCGGCCCAAATGGGCTATGGCCTCGTCGGGGGTAAACACCTCCATCGGGGAGATGACCCCCATGGTGCTGCGCCGCTCCCGCAGCTTCTCCACCGTGAGGGGGCTGGGAGTCTTGCCGGTGCCCGATGCCCCCGCGGCCCGGTAGGTGTTGAGCTGCCAGGCCAGGTGGGGGAGGATGCGCTCGTAGGCCTCCTCGGGGTCGTCGGCCACCACCATGCTCACCACCCCGGCCATCTGGGCGATGCCCGGGTCGTGGCCGCCCTCGGTCAGGCCCTCGGTGTAGGGCTCCAGCGATGCCTGGTTGATGGACAGCAGGCCGCAGCCCAGCCGCCCGGCTCGGCGGGCGCCCTGAGGGCCGTTGTAGCCCAGCCAGATGGGGAAGGGGTTCTGCACCGCCGGCGGGGTGACGACGCCGCCGTCCAGCAGCTCCCGTACCTCCCGCACCCGTTGGTCGGTGGTGGTGTAGCGCTTGGACAGGTCGGCCCCGTAGGCCTCGAATTCGTCGTACACGTAGCCCGCGCCCAGCCCCAGGTCGATCCGGCCGTTGCTGATCTGGTCGGCCACCGCGGCCTCCTCGGCGATCTGCGGAGCGAGACGAAGCGGAGCCAGCAGCACCGCGGTTCCGATCCTGACGCGCTCGGTGCGGGCCGCCACCGCGGCGGCGAAGGTAAGGGGCTGGGGCAGATAGCCGTCCTCGAAGAAGTGATGCTCGCTTAGCCACACCGAGTCGGCTCCCCACTCCTCGGCCTGCACGGCCAGCTCCAATGATTGCCGATAGAAGTCGGGCCAGGGCTTTTGCCAGTCGGGTGGGTTCCGCAGGTCCATGTAGATGCCGATGCGCATGGCCCGACCCTACTGATCTTGCGCTGCTCTACTCGTCTTGGGTGGCAGGGGGCATCCAGTCGGGCCAGTGGTCGGCCAGGGTGAGCGACCATTCCGGAGGGCGCTTCTCCAGAAAGGCCATCACTCCCTCGGTGGCGTCGGGCTGCCCCATGACATGGAGGTGGATGCGACGCTCCAAGTCGTTGATGATCCCCTGGTCGCCGGGGGAGGTGGTCCACAACAGACGCTTGCTGAGGGCGACAGACACCGGGGCCACGTTGACGGCGATATCTCTGGCGGTCTCCAAGGCGGTGGGCAATACCTCATCGGCAGGCAGGGCGGCGGTGGCCAGGCCCATCTCGGCGGCCTCTTCGCCGGTGTACATCTGGCCGGTGAGCAGGATCTCAAGTGCCTTGGCGTGGCCCACCGTGCGGGGCAGGGTCCAGTGGGACCGGAAGTCGGGAAGCACTCCTCGGCGGTTCTGCACAATGCCCCAGCGGGCGTCGGCGGCGATGTAGCGGATGTCGCATTGAAGGGCCATAGTCATGCCCAGGCCCACCGCATGGCCGTTGATGGCGGCGACCACCGGCTTGCGCACGTCCCAGGGGTGGAACTCCAGGGCGTCAGAGCGGAAGCTGTCGGGGTTGGGGGTACCGAACACTCCTGGTCCGCCGGAAAAGTCGGCCCCCGCGCAAAAGGCGCGGCCGGCGCCGGTCATAACCACCGCCCGCACCTCCTCGTCGGCATCGCTGCGGCGCAGGGCGTGAGACAGTTCGGTGCCCATCAGGGTGCTGAAGGCGTTGAGCTTCTCGGGCCGGTTCAGAGTGATCACCGCCACCCGGTCGTCCACTGAATAGGCGATGTCTTGGTAGTCGTCAGTCACTGGTCTGGTATCTCCTCAAGGCTCGGGGGATGGTGACGACCCCGGAACCGGCGATCACGATGGCGGCGATAGTGGGGATCCACATCCATGCCGGGGGGACGTCCAGCTCGAAGAAATTCCGGGCCCACGGCCACACCATCACGATCAGATACGACCCGCCCATGGCCGCGGCCAGGCCGATCTTCCACGGCCGCAGCGGGCGGCTGATCACCACCAAGATCACCAGCCCCACTCCCAGCAGGGTGAATGTGGCCACGGTGCGGGCCTCGGGCAGGGTGACTTCATCGTGGCGGCGGGCGATCTCGTAGACGAAGAATGAAGCCACCGCGGCCAGCACCCCGGCGGGGATGGAGAACCGCAGCACCCGGGCCAAGAATCCAGGGCGTATCAACTCGGTGCTGGGGGCCAAGGCCAAGAACAGGCCGGGCACGCCGATGGAGAAGGTGCCCACCAGGGTGAGATGGCGCGGGAGGAACGGGTATTCCACGGTGAAGATGCCCACCAGCACGGTGAGCAGCACGGCGTAGGCCGCCTTGGTCACGAACAGGTTGGCCACCCGCTCCACGTTGTTGATCACCTTGCGCCCCTGGGCCAGCACCTCGGGCAGGGTGGCGAACGAGTTGTCGAGCAGCACCAGTTGAGCCACCGCCCGGGTGGAGGCCGAGCCGCTGCCCATGGCGATGCCCATGTCGGCGTTCTTCAGGGCCAGCACGTCGTTGACGCCGTCGCCGGTCATGGCCACGGTATGGCCCCTCGACTGGAGCGCGTCCACCATGGACCGCTTCTGCTGGGGGGTGACCCGGCCGAACACGGCGTTTTCAGCCAGGGCGGCGGCCATCTCGTCGGTGTCTTCGGGCAACTCCCGGGCGTCCATGTGGTTGTGGGCGTTGGGGATGCCGGCCCGCTGGGCTACTGCGGCCACCGTGGCGGTGTGGTCGCCGGAGATCACCTTTAGGTTCACCCCCTGCTCCCGGAAGAAGGCCAGGATCTCGGGGGCATCGGGGCGGATGGTGTCCTCCAGCAAGATCAGGGCCAGCGGTGTCCGGCTCTCGGGCAGGGTCTCATCGGCCAGCGGCTCGGGGCTTCGGGCCAACAACAAGGTGCGGCGTCCCGCTTCGGCGTGGACCGCCACCTGCTCCATTACCGCGGGGAGGTCGCCGGCGATCACGTCGGGGGCTCCGAAATAGAAGGCGCCGTGGCTGCGGAATTCCATGGCCGACCATTTGCGGGCGCTGGAGAAGGGGGTGGTTCCCACCGGCGTCCAGCCGCCATTATCGTCATCGTTTTCTTCGGGCGCGGGATACGCGTCGCGCACCGCCAGCATGGTGGCGTTGGGGGCCTCGTCGGCGTGGGCCATGGCCCCCAAGGCGGTGGCCACCAAGGCGGGATCGACACCGGGCAGCGCTTCCACATCGCCGAAGCTGATATGCCCAGTCGTGATGGTGCCGGTCTTGTCCAAGCACAAGACGTCGGTGCGGGCCAGCAACTCCACGGTGGCCAGCTCCTTGGCCAGCGCTCGTCGGCGGGCCAGGGCGACCACCCCGGCCACGAAGGAGAGGCTGGTGAGGAGCACCAGTCCGTCGGGGACCATGGCGACCGCAGCGGCCACCGTGCCCTGAAGCGCGTTCTGCCAGCGGTCCTCGGTATCGAGCAGCACCAGGATGAGCAGGGCAGAGGCAGGAGGAATGATGATGATCAGCCAGCGCAGCACGGTGTCGATGCCCCGGCGCAGCTCGCTGTTGACCAGGGTGAAGCGCTTGGCCTCCTCCGACAGCGAACTGGCGTAGGACTCCGCGCCGATGCGGGTGGCCTGGTAGCGGCCGCTGCCTGCGGCCACGAAGCTGCCCGACAGCAGTTCGTCGCCGGACTCTTTCTCAATGGGATCGGCTTCTCCGGTGAGCAGCGACTCGTCGGCCTCCAGGCCACCCGAAGCCAGCACGACTCCATCCACCACTACCTGGTCGCCGGGGGTTAGCTCTAGCACTTCGTCGGCCACTACCTCGCTCACGCCGACCTCAGCCACCTCCCCGTCGCGCACCACCCGGGCTTTGGGGGCGCTGAGCACCGCCAGCTTGTCCAGTTCCCGTTTAGCCCGTATCTCTTGAGCCACGCCGATAACGGCATTGGACACCACCACCCCCACAAACAGGCCGTCGCGGGGAAACCCGGCCACCAAGATGGCGGCGAACAGCGCCAGCATGATCCCATTCACCGGCGAGAACACGTTGGCCCGCAGGATCTGGGGCAGCGTGCGCACCGGGGCGTCGGGCACCTGGTTGGTGTGCCCGGCGGCCACCCGCTCGGCCACCTGTTCGGCGGTGAGGCCCCGCGCCGGATCGACTTCGGCGGCCGGGGGTGTGGCGGTGTCAGGAGACATCAGGCTCCGAAGTTACCGGCTGGAAATCGAAACAGGAGGATTCGCCAGCGGCCAGACGAGCTGCCCGATCATTCATTGCCAGATGCGAAGAGAGCCCTCAACCGTGGCAGCAGCCACCGACAGGGTGCCGTCGGGGCGGGTGAGCACCGCGATGTTGGTGGCCAGCGTGCCCCCGAGCGGACGACTCCACATGTCCACCGCCCCGTCAGGGCCATGGAGGACCCCGGCGATGTGCTGGCGGTCGAGGGTGGGGAGGATCACCTCGACACGGCCGTCCCGGTCGACATCAGCGGCCACGGCCTGCTCGAAGTTGCGGGTGCCGAATTCGTGGGACCGATAGCCCGTGCGTGTCGCAACAACCCCCAATTTGCTCTCACTCAGGCTCAGGAACCTCAGCGATCCCTGGGCGTCGGGATAGAGAACTTCGGCGATCTCGGTTTGTCCGCTGGGGCCAAGCGGTCCCACCGCCACCAATTGGCGCCAGCCCAGCAATCGGTCCACCGGGTCGCTGATCGCCACCACACCGCCGCCGGTGCTCGAGGCCACCACGATCCAGACGTCGCGATCGTTGCTGAGGGTAAGCACCACATCGTTGATGCCGTCGCCGTCGACATCGGCCAGCAGAGGGGCCACCGACTCGATCACATCGTCCTCAGAGCGGTAGACGGTTTCAATCTCGTTCACTCCAACGGTGACCACCACCACGGAGGTGGCCTCCAGGTTGTCGCCCAATGCCGAATGGGGGAAGCGGTCGGTGGGACCGGCCAGCACCAGCACCTTTTCGGGGCTGATCTGGATGACCCGGGTGTCGGGAAGCACTTTCAGGTCGGGGCGCCACAGCGTGCCGTCGGGCTCCAGCACGGTGAGCCGCTGAAGGTTGTCCACGTAGGCGGCTCGATTGCCAGTCAGATACACCGGCACGCTGTTGGGCGACGCGTTGGCCGGGGTGGTGGCTAGGCGCACCGAATTTCCCTGTACGGCCAGCACCGGCGGCTGGCCGGGGGCCAGTCTGCCACCGGAGACCTCGATGGGGGAGGGCTGGCCTCCAATGGGGATCTGATAGCCGAATACCGTCCCATCGGCCAAGGCCACCACCCAGACATCTCCGTCGGGGGTGCTGGTGCCCGTGACCCAGGTCGGGATGTCGCCCAGGTTGATGTCTTTGGTGGTGATTTGCTGGATGAACCCGGTGCCCAGGCCGGAGCCGTCGGCTAGACGGTTGCCGTCGGGCTGATAGACAGGATCGACATAGGTCACCGGACCCAGGTCGGGAGGCGGGGTGGCGGTGGCCGGAGGTTGTGAGAGAGCTGGCGTGGCGGTGGGGGTGGCTTGGGTGGAGGTGCTGGATCCGCAGGCGGCGATGGCAGCCGTAACTGCCAGGATGACCACGGGCACCGCCCATTTGGCAGCCGTGATTCGGCGGGAGTTGCCTCGGGTCATGTTCGCTCGAACCGCCAGCCGCCCTCGTGCAGAGTGAGGCGGTGCCGGGGGCCGGGCGCACTGGCGTCATGGGTGTCGTATCCGGCGTCCCCGTGCCACAGCGACACCGGGACTTTGCCGTCGAGGGCGATATGGGTTTCGTAGTGGGGGATGTCGTCGGCCCGGCCCCGGGCGGCGGCCAGGGCGTGGTCCACGGTGGGGTGTTCGGCCAGCTCCATCAGGGTAATGAAGGTGGGTGGGACCATCTCTATCTCGCTGGCGGCATGGCGGGCCAGGGTGTCGGCCGGACGCCACCAAGCGTGCTCTTTGATCTCGCCGCCGTCCACGGTGACCGAGCCAGCGGGGACGGGGGCGAGGAAGAACCAGGTGGCGAATCGCTTGTTGATGGTGGTGGGGGGCACCCAGTGGGAGTAGGGCACCAATTCATCGATGTCGATGACCAGGTCGGCCTCCTCCGCGGCCTCCCGCACCGCCGCAACCTGGCTAGCGGCGTAGATGTCGTCGGGCCGCTCCGCGGGGTAGTCATCGTCGTCCACCCTTCCGCCGGGGAATACCCACATCCCGCCGACGAAGCTGAGCTTGGAGCTGCGCCGCATCATCAGGGTCTCCAGTCCTCCAGGGGCATCGCGCAGAAGCACCACCGTGGCCGCGGCCACCAGCTCGGGGGCATTGTCGTCTTGGCCGGCCCAGTCGGAGAACCGATGGCGCTTGCTGCTCTCGTCGCTCATTGGTGGTCAGATCCCATCATCCGGGCCCGGACCTCGGGGTCGGTGACGAACACCGGAGCATTGTCGTCGCCCAGCATGGCCAGCTTCACCGACATGCCGCCGTCTACCGACAGCACCTGCCCGGTGATGTAGCTGGCCTGCGGGCTGAGCAGGAACACCGCGGCGGCGGCGATCTCGGCGGGATGGCCCCGGCGTCCCAAGGGGATTGCCCGCTTGGCCGCATCGAGCGACTCATGGTCGCCCGCCCGGGGGGTGGTGATGGTGCCGGGGGCGACTGCGTTGACCCGGATGCCGTGGCCGCCCCACTCCACGGCCATGGTGCGGGTGAGCGAGTTGAGCCCGGCTTTGGCCGCACCATAGGCGGCCAGGAAGGGCTGGGAAGCCAGGCTGCTCACCGAGGAGACATTGACCATGGCTCCGCCCCCGCCGCTGTCGATCATGGCCCGGGCCACCTCGCGGTTGAGGAATGCCACGTAGCGAAGGTTGTTGGCCATGACCCGGTCCCAGCCCTGGCGGTCGACGTCCACCAGGGGGCCGAAGTCGTCGATGCCGGTGCCGCCGGCCACGTTGATCAATCCGTCAATGCGGCCGTGGGCGCTGAGCGCGGCATCCACGACAGCCGCCGGGGCATCGGGGGCGGTGAGATCGGCTTGGACCTTGACCACCGGGCGGGGGAGCGAGTCGAGATTGTCCAGCTCCTCTGGAGACCGCTCCACCGCTATGACCTCGGCCCCAGCCGCCATGGCAGCCTCGCAGGAACAAGTGCCGATGCCTCCTCCTCCGGCTCCCGCAACGATCACAGCGGCACCGGAGAGATCGACAACAGGCTCAACCATTCCCCTCACCCTACGGCTTGTCGCCCTGTCTGCTGAGTCACGCAGAAATCATCAACTGCGAATTATCCCTGGCAATATGAGGCTCCGAAGGCAGAGAAGAGAGGTCGAGGTCATGAAGGAGCTCGAGGGCAAGGTCGCGGTGGTAACGGGGGCGGCTAGCGGGATCGGCTTGGCCATGACCAAGCAGTTCGTCTCCGAGGGAATGCAGGTGGTGATGGCCGATGTTGAGGAGGAGGCATTGGCTGCGTCGGCTTCAAACGTCCAGGCCGAAGGTGCCGATGTGTTGGGTGTGCTGTGCGATGTGAGCGACGCGGCTTCGGTGAACGACCTGGCTGAGCAAACCTTGTCGTCATACGGCGGGGTGCATGTGGTGTGCAACAACGCAGGAGTGGGACCAGGCGGCCTGATGCTGGAGACCACCGCCGAGGAGTGGGAGTGGATCGTAGGGGTCAATGTGATGGGCGTGGCTCACGGAGTGATCACGTTCGGTCCAATCCTGGCCGAGGCTGGGGAAGGTCACATCGTGAACACTGCATCGGAGGCCGGTTTGGTCACCAACAGCGCTCTGGGCATGTACTGCGCCACCAAGCACGCGGTGGTGGGATTGAGCGAGTCGTTATGGCGAGAGGTGCATCCCCAGGGTGTAGGCGTGTCGTGTCTTTGCCCCAATCTGGTGAACACCAGGATCTTCCAGTCGGAGCGCAATCGCCCTTACGCGGCCGAGTTGACCGCTACCCAGAACGCCATCATGACTCCCATGCGGGAGATGATCACCGCCCGGGGCATGGCCCCTTCAGAGGTAGCCGCCAAGGTGGTGAGCGCCATTGTCGAGGACCGTTTTTGGGTGTTCACCCATGACACCACTCCCGAGGGGGCCGCGGTGCGCTTTGCCGACATTGAGGCTCGCCGCAACCCCACCGATCCCTATGCGGGAATGGAGTTCTAGCGGGCGCTTCGGGGTCCTCCGGCAACGGTGGGCTAAATTCTCGCCATGGCTGTAGTGGATCACGCTCCTCGACTTCCCCTGTTCGACACACTGGACTTCGACGAATTCCACGCCGATGAGCTGCCCCGGCGGCTGGCTGCGGGCAATGGGGCTCTGGCGGCGGAAATCGCTTCCGGCGCTCTGGTCAAGAGCTTTGCCTGGCGGTTGACTGACGGCCGGTCGGTGACCTACGTGATGACCGACGATGGAGTGGAGATCCGTCCCGGCGACGACGCCGAGCTCGTGGTGGAGGTCAGCGAGCAGAACTGGTCGAACTACGTGGCCGAACTGTGGACCTGGGTCGGATTGCTTTACTCCGAGGCTGCCGAGATGGTTCGGGGCGATTTCGGGCTGTTCGAGGACTTCGAGCCGGTGCTGTTGGCCATGTACCACGGCCGACCCCTGTACGAGGGGTGGGAGCCCACGGTGGACCTGTCCCGCAGCTTCACCCTCGACGACGACCACAAGGAGATGAGCTGGTACCTCAACGAGGCCGGGTTCCTACACATCCGAGGCGTGTTCAGCGCCGACGAAATCGACGCTTTGCGGGACGAGGTTGAGCGCCAGCGGGGCGAGGCCACCCCCAACGACCACCGCTCCTGGTGGGCCACCAACGCCGATGGCGAGGAGGTGTGCTGCCGGGTGACCCACATGGACGACCGCAGTGAGCTGATGCTCAGCCTGATCGGCGACCGCCGTTTGGACGCCATCGGCGCGCTGGGCGGGGACGACTTCGCCGCCTATCCCGAGCGGGGCGACGGCGTATCGGTGGTGATCAAGCTGCCCAGCATCGTGGAGGGCCTGGCCGATCTGCCCTGGCACCGGGACTGCGGCACCGGCGGGCACTCCATCACCTGTCCCACGGTGAGCATCGGCATTCAGCTTGATGAGTGTTCTGAGGCCAACGGCCAGCTCCACTACCTGGCCGGTTCCAACGAGTCTTCCAACCGGGCTCGCGAGGTTCGCGACGACTGGCCCACGGTGGCCATCAGCGCCTCGCCCGGCGACGTCACTGTGCATTACGGCCACACCATGCACGGCGCCCCGCCTCCCACTGCCGCCCCCGCCTCCGGCGGGCGTCGCACCATCTATGTGGGCTACCACAAGCCCATCTGGGCCGAGTTCATCCCCCCCGGCCAGGGCTACAACGACATCTTGTTCAAGGACGGCGGCCGCATCAAAAGCCCCGAGGAATTCCAAGAGCAGAGTTCGTAGCCAGCGGTCAGACTGCCGGCTAGCGAATCAGCAACCGGTCGAAGATCTCTTCCAGTAGGGGCTCGAGCTTCTTGGCGATGGCGTCGGAGTCCTCGCTCAGATAATCGTGAGGGATGACGACTCTGGGGACGTCGGGCATGCCCAAAGAGCGGGCCACGGTGTCGGCGGCCACGGTAAACGGCTCGGTGACCACGGTTACGGTGGGGATGCCGAGCCTCTCCAGATTCACGGCGTCGAGCACACTGCCCGACGTGCATGAACCTCATTTGGCCAGGCCGTTGACCACCCCCGCGCAGGCCCGGAACGAGGCCAGCATTTCGTCACCCGCGGGGCGGCTGAGCACCGGCTTGTGCTGGCGGACCACCGCTTCCACGTCCAGGCGGTGTCGGAACTCCTGCTCCATTACTTCGGTGTAGCGGGTGAAGTCGGGGCCAGACGAGGGGTTGTACTCGTTGACCAAAAAGCCGATGGTCAGCGGCCCCTGCGTGTGGCCCCGCCGGGATGCCAGAGCGGCGTCGTTAACCACCACTTGGCCCCGGGGATCCACCAGCTCACCGATCAACTTCACCCCTCAATCCTGCCAGTTCTAGCCATCCAGCGCCCGGTTCACCGCGTAGCCGCCCAGGTTGCCCCAGCCGGCGCACACTGCCATCCAGGGAATGGACTCGGCGCCAGTGACCATCACGTGGATGTCCTCGGGCCGCTCGGTGACCGGTACCAGCGTGTCGGGATCGCTGGTGTCCACCCAGTCGGGCCACCAGGCATAGGGGGGAACGCCGGGGGACAGGAGGTCGCCGATGCGCCGCCGGGCCTGCTGCCAGAGTTGCTCTTGCACGGTGGCCCGGTCGTAGCCGTTCTCGGCCATGTGGCGGGCCTCATTGGGGGTGAGCACCACCAGGGTCTCGCCCATGGTGTGGGTGTTGTTGCACCCCTTGATGGCCATGGCATCGGACAGTTGCGCCAGACGGTTGACGGGCGTGTCGTCGGCGCCCCACATGGCCACGCTGGTGGGGGACTCGCAGGCGAACACCGTGATCCCGCTGGCCGCGTCGATGCCTCGGGCCTGGTGCAGTGCAGGCCACGGGCTGGCCGGCGACTCGGCCACACAGAAGGCGTAGCGGCCGGGGTGGCCGAACACTTCTTTGACCGGCTCACCGGGGGTGGCGCCGCCGGCATTCCACAACAGCAGCTTGACCGCCCGGCCGATGGCGGCGTTGGCATGGGCTCCGCCGCCGCTGAACACCGACTCGGTGTGGGCCATTTCGAGCTGCTCCACGATCGGTCCCGACACGATCACCAGCGGCCAGCACGGATGGGTGGTGGTGACCACCCCCCGCAGGTTGAAGCGGTCCTCCAGCATGGCCTCAACGGCGGTCAGCACCACCTCAAATTGCTCGGGCCGACAACCGGCCATGGCCGCGTTGGCCGCTACCACCTCCACAGTGGCCGCCCCGCCCCTCGGGGGGATGGCCCCCAGTAGCTGGCTGGGATCGCGGCCTGAGGCCTCCACCAGGGCATCTACTGCCGTTCGGGTAGGGGGATACACCGGCAGCCCGTCGGTCAGCCCCTCGGCATGGGCCAGTTCCACCCATTCTTCGATGGTGTCGGCAGTTGTGATCAGGCCCATGTGCTCAATCCCATCCGAAGAGCCGTTTGGGGTTGGTCTCGAATATCGCCTGTTTGTGGGTATCGGACAGGTCGGAGCGGTGGGTCACCCCGGTCACGCTGGTGGGGAAGTCGCTGTCCCAGTGGGGGTAGTCCGACGCCCACACGATGATGTCGCAGCCGATCTGCTCGATCACCTGGGGCAAGCCGTGTTCGCCCTCAGTGGAAACGAACAGCCGCCCCTCGGCCAGATACTCACCAGGCGGCTTGGTTATGGCGTCGAACTCGTGGCTCCGGTACTCGTAGTGCTCGTCAAGGCGCTCAACGGTGTGGGGCACCCAGCCCACCCCGCCTTCCAGCAGGGCCACCCTCAGCCGCTTGAACCGCTCGAACACCCCGCCGCAGATCAGGGTGGTGGCCGCGAACATCAGGTTGAACGGGAACTCGATCACGTGGAGCTGGGCGTAGGCGTCGGTGAACCGGCCGTTGGCGAACCGGCAGCCGCCAGCGTGGAAGCCCAGGGGCACGTCGAGCTGCTCGGCCAGGTCGTAGAGCGGGTCGTTGTCGGGGTGGTCTGGGTTGCGGTCGCCCACCGCGCAGGGAACGGTCAGCGACACGAATCCCAATTCGGTCACGCATCGCTCGGCCTCGGCCACCGCTTCGTCCATCCACTTCAGCGGCAGCGCCGGGGTGCCCCTCAACCGCTTGGGGTCGGCCGAGCACCAGTCGGCCAGCCAGTTGTTGTAGGCCCGACAGCAGGCCACAGTCAGCTCTTGGTCTGCTCCGGCGTATAGGCCGAGGGACATCGCCCCGTACAGCACGGCGATGTCGATGCCCTCGGTGTCCATGTCGGCCAGCCGGAGCCCCGAGTCGACCCCGCCCTCCCGGAGGGTGGTGGATTCCCGGATGCCCTCGGGCGCCCACGCTCCCACCCCCGTGCCCGGGGGGATCACCTTGCCTTCGATCACATAGCGGGTGGTGCCCCGCTCGTCGGTGATCAGCTGGGGCCGCCGCTCGTGGAACCGGGTCGGCAGGTACTGCTCCCACAGCTCGTCGGGCTCGAACACATGGCCGTCCACGTCGATCACCAGATGCTCCGGCATGCTATGAAGCTAACCCGTCAGCCAGACAGTGGCCCGCGCCGGGCGGGCAGTGCGTAATGTTCTGCCCATGGTCAGCCTTGGAGTCCTTCCCCACATGCACGAGTCGGTGGTTACCGACGCCCGCTGGATCACCCAGTTCGCCCAAGCAATGGACGAAGAGGGAGTGGAGTCGATCTGGACGGTGGAGCACGTGGTGGTGGCCAATAACTACGAGCCCCGCTATTCGTACTCGGAGTCGGGGCGCATGCCCGGCGCCCCCGGCGTGGTGATGCCCGACCCGCTGGAGATGCTGGCCTTCATGGCCTCGGTCACCGAGCGGGTGCGGCTGGGCACCGGGGTGGTGGTGCTGCCCCTGCACCCGCCGGCGGTTATGGCCAAGCGGGTGGCCACTCTCGATGCCCTCAGCGGCGGGCGGGTGATCCTCGGGGTGGGCAGCGGCTGGCAGATCGAGGAGTACACTGCCTGCGGGGTGCCCTATGAGGGCCGGGGCGAGCGGCTCGACGAATGCATCGGCGCCCTGCGGGAGCTGTGGGCCCCCGGCTACCGCACCTACGAGAGCAATGCCGTGAGTTTCACCGAGTGCGAGAGCCTGCCCAACCCGGCGCAGCCCGGCGGCCCGCCCATCGTCATCGGCGGTAGCACCGGACGGGCCGCTCGTCGGGCCGGGAGGATCGGCGACGGGTTCTACCCTTATGTGATCTCTCCGGAGGATTATGCCGACCGGGTGGCCACCATCCGGGCTACCGCCGTTGAGCACGACCGGGATCCAGATGCCATCGAGATGACGGTGTGGCCGGGGAGTTTCCAGCGGGGCGGGTCGTTCGACCTGGGCCTCATTGAGAAGTACGCCGAGTCGGGCCTCGACCGCCTCATAGTCTCGGCCGCCGAGTCGGGCAGCACCGACATAGACGACATCCGGCGCTTCGTCGGTCGTTACCAGGCCGAAGTGCTGGACAAGATCGGAGGATAGCCATGGCGCTAGTCACACAGGTCGGCGACGTGAAGGTGATGCTGGTGCGGGAGACCCTGCAACCGGTTCCGGCCGAGGGAATGTATGTGGAGCCCGACATGGGGGTGTTCGAGGCCAACGCCGACTGGCTGCGGCCCTATTTCCTGGACGACGAGGGCAATATGCCGCTGTCTATCCATGCCCTGGTGCTGGAGTCGGAGGGCCAAACCATCATGGTGGACACCTGCATCGGGAACCGCCCCATCGAGATGGTCCCCCAGATGAGCCATCTGGGCGAAGGATTTCTCGACGAGCTGTCTGCGGCCGGCTTTGAGCCGGGCGACATCGACATCGTGCTGTGTACCCACTTGCACTTCGACCACGTTGGCTGGAACACGATCCTGGTGGACGGGGAGTGGGTGCCCACCTTCCCCAACGCCCGGTACTTGTTCAACCGCACTGAGTACGAGTACTGGGACTCCGGCGCCGAGGGGGCGGCCATCACCTTCGGCGATGCTGTACGCCCAGTGCTGGACGCCGGCCTGGCAGACCTGGTGGGCAGCGATCACCAAGTCACCGGCGAGATCAGCCTGGAGCCCTCACCGGGCCACAGCCCCGGCCACGTAAGCGTGCGCATCTCATCGGCAGGCCAAGAGGCCGTGATCACCGGCGACCTAGTCCACCACCCTGTCCAGTTCTCCGCCCCCGATTGGGTGATGACTGCCGACGACGACCCGTCAAGAGCTTCCGAGACCCGCAGAACCTTCCGCGACCGCTACGCCGACTCCGGCATCCTCATATTCGGCACCCACTTCGCCGGCCCCAGCTGCGGCCACCTCTCCAACACGGACGGTCGCTGGGTATTCACCGTCAAGGCCTAGCCAGGAATCTCAACTTCCGGCTACGGAGGCGCGGGCCATCACTCTTCGGGCAGGGTGGTAGTCGTTGATGCCGTAGTGCTGCACGGCCTGGTTGTCCCAGATCACCACTGTGTTGGAAGCCCAGCGGATCCGGCAGTGGTATTCGGGTATCTCGGCTTGGCGGCAGAGCAGGTTGAGCAACTCGTCGCTGCCGTCAATTGGGGAACCATCGGGGCCAACCAAATCGGTAGTGAAGCCAGCGTTCACGAACAGGGTGAGCCGTCCAGTGCGGGGATGAGGGCGGGCCACCGGGTGGATAGCGGGAGGAATTTTGGTCCGCAGCTTGTCTAAGTCCTCTCCGTATTTGTCGGCGTAGGCCCCGATGCTCCAGTCGTGGCGGGCTGACAGTGTGGTCAATCGGTCCTGGAGTTCAGGGTCTAGGTTGTCCCAGGCCGCGGCCATGTCGGCGAAAAGGGTGTCGCCTCCCACAGGGGGGATCTCAATGGCTCTCAGGATGGTGCAGACCGGCGGGTGAGTCCGGAACGTGCCGTCGGTGTGCCACATGTTCTCTAGGCCGACCACGGTGTCATTGCGCTCAAAGGTGATGGCATCTATTTGGGCGGCGGTGCCGGGATTGGGGATTAGTTGATCGTCGGTGAGCGGTCCCCAGCGAAGGGCCAGGGCTCCTTGAGCGGCCACGTCGATGGGCTGATTTCGTACGATAAGCACCTTCCACTCCAGCAATGCCTGATCGAGCTCCGCGAACAGCTCGTCGTCCACATCTTCCAGCGACAAGCCGGATAGCTCAGCGCCAATAGTGGGGGCCACCGGTGAGACCTCGAATCGCTGGAACTGGGCGGGCTTCCAGCCCTCCGGCAACCGTTGCATAACCCGAGGCCCAACGGGGTGGCGGCGCATAGTCGCCATTGTTACTCATAGGTGTTCGCTCAATCAGCGGCATCGCCTTCGGCGAGTAAGTCGGCAGCGATGTCGATGGCCTCCATGGTGGAGGGGAAGCTACGGACTGGGCAGCACCTCAGTCATTCGGTGCGCTCCATGCAGCACAAGCCGGGGACACTCTGGGGCGGAGTTCGCGGCCCTCGAGGCCGTGAGCGTTGTGGGTTCCCCGGCACTTTGGGCGGATTCGCTGCACCAGTCCATCTCGATCCCTCCGGCTGCGCTCACTTCCGCGATTATCGCCATGGCGTGCGCTGTCGCCTTCTCTGTGTTGTAGGCACTGGGCAAACAGAACTCCAGTTCTATCTGGCCGTTCGAGGCCTGGCCCCACAGGCTCGGATCCACCAGGCCGCTGACCTCATGGAGCTTGTCTGCCATCTGCTCGAAGGCAATCGAGAACTCTTCGCTGGTCAGATGCCGCTCGGCGTCGCTATCAACAGCCATGAGAACGCCCTCGTAAGTCACCTCCACATGGGTGGTATCCACAGTTATCCCTCCTTCCGCCAACCGAGGCAACGCTCAAAGCGCTTGCGCGTGTTTACCAGGGTACGAGACCCAGACGGCGTAAGCATGACTGATATCGAGCACTGACAAGGCTCACGGCAGAGCGCTCGGAAGTAGCGTTTCTGCCGCAATATCCGCCATTCGCGCTTCTCTGCTGCCTTCAAGAGCAGCTCGAAGTCCTTGTTCGGATGTCGTGGGCGACGTCGCCCAGTGGCATTCACAATACATAGAATATACTGAAAATGCTATAAACTGGTTATTGGATGTTCTTGCTCTCAAGCAGTGACATCGCGTTCGGCGAATATGTCGGTGGCGATTTCGAAGGCCTTCATTGCAGCGGGGAAGCCGGCGTAGATGGCGGCTTGGATCATGACCTCGCAGATCTCCTCCCGGCTCAGGCCGAAAGAGTCCAAGCCCATGATGACGTGCTCGCGGATGGCGAACTCGTTGCCCAAGGCGGTCATCATGGCGATTGTGGCCAAGCTGCGCTCCCGTCGGCTCAGCACCGGCCGACCCCACACCGCCGATGGCCCCACTCTCAACATTTCCATCACGTCGTCGCGGACTTCCTCGGGTATAGGGAGTCGGCTGAGCACATCGGGCTGGCGAGGTTCAGTCATAGGCTGAAGGTACTCCACAATTGTCCTAAGTGGCGCAACGGTCATCCCATAAGGTGACGCTGATGGCTAGCGGATTTGAGCGATTTCGTGCCGCGGCGGAGGAGTTGGGCGTGCCGGTGGAGCCAGTGCGGTATCCGGAGGGGACTCGGACAGCGGCCGATGCTGCCGCCGCGGTGGGGTGTGAAGTAGGGCAGATCGTGAAATCGCTGGTGTTTGCCACTCCGACCAGGCTGGTGTTGGCGCTTACTTCGGGGGCAAACCAGGTGGACACCGATCGCTTGGGCGAGTTGGTGGGCGAAGAGGTCAGCTTGGCCGATCCGGAGTCGGTAAGAGCAGCCACCGGCTTTGCGATCGGGGGCACCCCGCCATCCGGGCACCTCAATCCGCTGGCTACCTGGATCGACGAGGACTTGCTGGCGTATGGGACTGTGTGGGCCGCGGCCGGCACTCCCGATTCCTGCTTTCCTATCGCTCCGGCTCAACTGATTGCCGCGTCGGGGGCTACTCCGGCTGACTTCGCCCAACGACCGGAGCGTGAGCATATGGGCCGATGGCTTGTCGACAACATGCCGCGCGGTATTGATCTTGAGTTACCTGACAGGAGAGAACCTGATCGAGAGGTCTCTTTTCTAGGCGGCGACTAGGCGTCCCGTTGATCGAGGGCGCCGGCTATGGCGGCGCCGGCGGTTACGCCGCATGCGGCGGCCCATAGCCAGCTGAGGGCGGCCAGGGTTCCGGCGGTGGCCACGGTGATGGCGGTGCCTCCTACGGTCCAGTTCACGGCTACGGCGGCTATGGCCGATACCACTGAGAACCAGAGGGCCGACACCAAGCCGCCGATCAGATGATGGCGCCATGGCTGGTGAGGGCAGGACATTTTCTGCACCAGGGAGAACACGGCCAATGCTGATATGAAGCCGACCACCGGGGCCAGTCGGGGGTCGACCCAAACCGCAATGGCGGTGGGACCGGCGATCAGGGGAAGCGCGCCCACCAGGAGCCAAAATCCGGTGAATCGTTCCAGCCACCACGACCGGCGGGGGGCGCCCCGCACCCTGCGGACGGCCCGGCAGGCAGCAGCCGCGGCCCGCATGGTGCCCCACACTGCAACCACCGCGGCTATGGACGTAGCTGCCGGGGGAGCGGAAACGACATCGGCGAACTCCTCGCCGATCGTGCTGTCAACATCGCTCAGCGCGGTCTGGCCTGCGTCGGCCAGCCACTCGTTGAACCGGTCGGCGATCCGGTCCGACACCGCCCGAACTGTGGAGGCGATGGCTGCGGCGGCCACCGCGGCCGGAAACAGGGATACCGCCGACCAGAAGGCGATCTCGGCCGCTCCGGTGCCGCCTTCGCCCTCCCGCCAGCACGAAACGGACTGCTTGGCCAGGGAAACGGCCCTCGTGAACCAACTCTCAGCAGCAGCCGACGGTGCCTCGTCAGCGCCCATCAGCGAGCGAGTCAGCCGGCCTGGGCTTCGGCGAGACGGGGGATGAGCGCGTCGAACACCTCGGCCCAGTCGCCCACGAAGCCGACGTCCACGATCTCCCATAGGGGAGCGTCGGGGTCGGGGTTGATGCCCACCACTGTGCCGGCGTTGCGGACGCCCACGGTGTGGTTGAACTTTCCGCTCATGCCGATAGCGAAATAAAGCCGCGGGCTGATGCTGTGGCCGGTGATGCCCACTTGGCGGGCCCGGGGCATCCAGCCGTAGTCGGTGACCTTGCGGGTAGCGCACAGGGCGGCGCCGATGGCGGCCTGGTGCTTCTCCAGCTTGGGGTAGTCGGCCGGGTCGACCCCTTGGCCCACGCCGATCACCACCGAGGCGTTGGCCAGCTCATCGCTGTCGTCGTCTCGGTAGCGCCGGATGATTTCTAGGCGGCTCTGGCCGGGAGAGTCCAGCGACGACCGGAGGGCCGGTGAGCGGTCGGGATTGGATCGGGGGAACGGCAGCACTCCGGGGCGCACCGTGGCCATCTGGATGGGAGAAGCGCAGAGAATCTCGGCCACTAGCCATCCGCCGAAGGCCGGCTTCAGAGCGATCAGCTTCCCGTGGTCATCCACCTTGAGCCCGACGGCGTCGCCCGTGAGGCCCGCGCCCAGCCTTGCCGCCATCCGGGAGGCCACCTCGCGGCCCCAAGCGGTGCCCGGTGCCAGCACGGCCCATGGCTGCTTCTCGGTTGCCCACGCCGACATGGCCGCCGCTAGGTCTTCTTCGACCAGCGATGCGCCGTTGTCGCGATTGCCGACAGCGATCTGCTCATCGGCTCCCCATGAGCTCAGATCCTCTTCGGGGTCGTCCAGATCGGGACCGATGGCGGCCACCCAACCGCCGATCTCTGCCGCCAGTTCGGCGGCGGCTCCGAGGAGCTCCCGGTTCACCCGCCCGCGTCCGGGCTCCACCAGCACGGCAATCGCGGGACCATCGTCACCAGCCATAACCCGCCCGGGAACCAGGGGAGGCTCAGCACTCGAGCCGGAGGCCAGCGTCCCCTTTTCGGCCAGGATGGCCACTGCCTGTTCGATCTGCTCGTCCAGCGTGCCGGTCATCATCTGGCGGCCGCGCTCCACGTCGATCATCTGAACTGGCCCGACCGTGGTGGGGCTGGCCTCCTGACCCCACGGTCCGGGACCCAAGTCGGAGGCGCTCACCGTCTGGATGTGGGAGCTGTCCACCGTGGTCCAGGCCTCTGGGTCCTTGATCTTGCACGGGTCGCACAATCTTTCGGCGCACGACACCACCGCGGGCAACTCCACCGCCACATCAACCCACTCGTCGTCGTGTTCCAACCGCAGCTCCAGGCGGTCGCCATGAAGGGAGAAGTGCCGAACCCCGGTGGCGAACGGCAGCCCGAGCAGCTCGGCGAGTTGCGGTGGTACCTGGCCGGTGTCGGAGTCCACCGAGTTGCGTCCCATCATCACCAGGTCGAACGGTCCGAACCGCTCCAGGGCGGCGGCCAGCGCCTTGGCGGTGGCCCAAGTATCGGACCCGGCGAACTCCGGGTCGCAGATGTGGATCCCGGCGTCCACCCCAAAAAGGAGGGCCTCCCGACACACGTTTTCGGCCGATGGCGGTCCCAGCGTCAACACGGTCACCGTGCCCCCGCTGGCCCGGGCCACCTCGGTGCCCTTGGCCACGGCGCGGCGACAGTAGTCGTTCATGTTCATGTCGATGCCGTCTCGCACCATACGGCCATCGGGTCCGAGAACCATGTCCTCGAACACCGGGATCTGCTTGGCCAAAACAGCCACTCGCAGGGGACGATCCGGCGCAATCACGTCATCGGGCGGGTCAAACATCTGCTCCGAGGCTACTTAGCGCGGTAGCCCAAAAGGGGGTTGGGAGGTGAACGTCCCTGGAGACCCCTAGGTGGGTAGAGCGAAAATCCACAGTTTGCCTTGAAAAGAACTAGCACTGATTGAAGGCGTCCGTGGATAGAGTTTTCGATGGGCCGGAGCGAGGCACCCTCAAGAGGTTCTACCACCCTCGCTCCGGCTCAACGATATTGGTCAGAACGACCATTCTCAGTATATGGCGATCTTGAACCTGTCGAGCAAGGGATTGCGGGACGGTGAGGCCATTGGCGCTGGCATCCAAAGTGGCCGCCGTGGGCCGCTACGGTTGCCGGATGGCACTTACGAGACGGCGAATCGTTACCGGGCACGACGACAGCGGGGCACCGGTCATCATCTCCGACGGGCAGGCTCCGTCGAGCTTCTTGGGGCGGAGCACGGCCAGCATGTGGTACGTCGGACAGTGTCCCGCCACGGCGGATGACGGCGGAGAAGAGCCGGACGACCGCAAGGATTTCGTTCCCCCGCCTGGTGGTATCTCGTGGCGGCTGTTCACGTTGAAGCCTTCAGGCGGCAAGGCGATCGGCCCGCTTGACGACCCCCGATTCGACCAAGACCGGGTCGGCTTTCACGCCACTCCCACCATTGACTTCATCGAGATCATCTCGGGGCAGATCCGGTTGGAGTTGAACGAGCATTGGGTGGAGTTGGCCGCCGGCGACTGTGTCATCCAGCGGGGCACGTGGCATCGGTGGATCGTGATCGGCGACGACCCCTGCACGTTCAGCGCCACCATGCTGGGGGTGGGCGACGGTGCGGATCCCGGCTTCGCGGGGGCATCCGTTGGCACCGTCGGCCCTCGCAGGATCGTGACCGACGGCGACGGGGTGTGCGCCGACGGCCCCCCGGCTACCGCATCGCAGTCCGACGGCGGACTGCTCACCGCCGAGCTGTGGCACACCTTCGCCCCGGTGGTCAGCGAGCTCCAGGGTGGCGACGCCCCCCAGTCGGAGATGCAGCTGAACCCCCCGGGCGGAGGAGTCACCTGGAAGCAGGTGACCATTCCGGCGTCGATGGCCGACCAGGCCGCGTTGATGCACCAAACGCCCACCATCGACTTCGTGCGGATCGCCCAGGGCACGGTGGACCTCGAGTTGCCTGGCCAGCCTCCTACGCATCTCACCGCGGGCGACTGTGTGATTCAGCGGGGCACCGAGCACGCCTGGCGGAATACCGGCGACGGCCCGTTCACCCTCTCGGCGGTGATGATCGGGGTCGCCGGTGAATGATCGATCAGGGGCTGATCTCGACCCAAGGCTCCAAGCGCTGCTGGACAAGGACGAGATCACCGACACCATCCACCGGGTGGCCCGGGGTACCGACCGGCTTGACAAGGAGCTGATCGTCTCCGGCTATCACCCCGACGGCTTCGACGACCACAACAACTTCCGGGGCAGCCCGACAGAATTTGCCGACTGGGTGCTGGAGGTGCTGGTGCACTTCGACTACACCCAGCACCTGCTAGGCCAGTCCCGCATCCAGCTCGAAGGCGATGTGGCCTTTGTGGAGACCTACTGCAACGCCCACCACGTGGTGCATCCCACCGAGGAGGGTCCTGGTTCCGACATGCGCATGGGCCTGCGCTACGTGGACTGCTTCGAGCGGCGTGACGGCGGTCCCTGGCTGATCGCCACCCGGATATGCGCATTCGAGTGGCGCTACACCTTGGAGTTGAATTACTCGTTTCCCTACGACGACGACTTCACCATCGGCTACCGGGATCGGTCCGACATCACCTACACCCGCCGAGGGCTGATGGGGGAGCCTCGGGGGTGATTCCCGTCTGGGCCGAAGCGGCTTCGCAACCTGGGAGTGGAGATGGCGCTCGATAAGCGACCCATCCGGTTTGAGCGGCTGGCTCTGGAGGAAGTGGTCCACGAGATGCTGACCCTGGCGGCCCGGGGCGACGGGTCGGGGTGGATCAACGTCCAGCCGCTGGTAGCCGACGAGGATCGGCCTCCCGAGTCGCCCATATTCAAGCTGTTCACGGCGAAGGGACCGGCCGTTCCGCTCGGCACCTGGGTGCCGGGCCACCACTACCGGGACAAATGGCAGCCCGCCTCAGTGGGCTTACAGCACGCCGGTGGTCGTTACGCCGCCAAGCTGCTGGAGGAGCGGGGGGTGGCCGAGCCCGAGGGTTGGAACCGGCGCCAAGACCACATCAAGCGAGGTTTGGTGTACGAGCTGCCCGAGGGTCAGGACCCCCGGGTGGCACTGGAGTTCTTGGTTGACGCCATGGCCAATCTCGTGGAATTCCCGCTAAGCGGCCGCTGGCAGGCAATGGTTCTGACCCAGCGCTAAGTCTGATCCTCTTCAGCACTGAGCCGGTCGGCGGCGTCCCCTTTGAGTTGGCCCTTGGCCACCTTGCCCCCCGAGGACCGGGCCAGGGCGTCGACCACGAACAGGTGCTCGGGCCACCACTCCCGGGAAACCCCGCGGCCGGCCAGGTGTTCCCGGAGTCCGTCGAGATCCAGGCTGGTTCCGGGCACCAACTCCACGTAGGCGGCCACCCGCTCGCCGAACACCGGGTCGGGGGCGGCCACCGCAGCCACCATGGCCACAGCCGGGTGGGTCATCACCTCGTCTTCCACCGCAGGTGCGCTGATGTTCTTGCCCCCTCGGATAATGAAGTCCGACGTGCGCCCCACCACCCGCAGGTAGCCGTCGTCGTCGATCTCCACGATGTCGCCCATCAGCATCCGGCCATCGTCGGTCATCAGCTCGGTGTTGGCCTTGGCATCGTCGTAGTAGCCCAAGGCGGTAGCCGGTCCCCGGCAGGCGGGCTGCCCCCGGCCTCGCAGCTCGGGAAGCAGGGAACCGTCGTCGGGGTCGTATAGGGCACAGTCCATCTCGGGTTCGCACTTCCCGCCGGAACGCAGTCGGGCCGACCGGGGATCGCTCAACCGGGTTCCACTCAGCATGCCGGTCTCATTGGAGCCATAGAAATTCAGCACCGTGCAGCCGGTGCGATCCTCGAACTCGGATGCCCGTTGATAGGGGATGGCCTCGCCGCCGGTGAACATCAGCCGCAGCGACGACAGATCGTGGTCGTCGAACACCGGCGAGTTCAGCATCATGATGAACTGGGTGGTCACCGCGCACAGCACGGTGACCCGCTCCGCCTCGATGAGGCGGATCAGCGCGGCGGCGTCGAAGTCGGCCATCACCACGGTGGGAACGCCCAGGATGGTGGGGGTGTAGTGGGCGGTCCACAGCCCGAAACCGAACGGGGCCGGCACCGGCACGCAGAACACCTCGTCGGTCCCCAGGCCGCTGTACTCCACCGCCTTCTGATGGAAGTAGAACCACCGGTTGTGGGTCTGCATCACGCACTTGGGCAGCCCAGTGGTGCCCGACGTGGAGTTCAGCAAGCAAAGCTCGGAGGCCCCAAGACGGCGCTGCTCGACGGCTTCGGCAAATCCTGAGACCGACTCCGGCTTGGGGGCATCCTCGCCGTCGAGCGCGATGGCCGCATCCTGGCCGGGGCCTTCGATGGTGATGTGATGTGCGAGATCGGGAAGGCTTCGTCGTAATTCAGTGACTGCGTCGGCCGCCAGTTGCCCCCGGAGTTCCGCACCGGTGACGACAGCCCGAGACCCGGACTTCTCCACCAGATGGGCGATCTCCGCCGGCCCGGCTCGGTGGCCGATGCCCATGACCACCACCCCGGCCTTGTCGGCACCCGTGAACGCCGCATGAACCGCAGCGCCATCAGGCAAGATCACCGCCGCCCGATCGCCCCGTTCCAGCCCCGCAGCCAACAGCGCAGCCGCCATCCGGTCGGACAGCCGGTCATATCCCGCCCAAGTGGTCCGGTCGATGCTCCCCGGCGAGTCTGGATCCGGCGAGCGGCTCCACGTGAAGTAGGCGATGCCGTCGGGCTGCTCGGCGGCGTTGCGGCGGATCAGGTCAGTGGGAGTCTCATACCCCCACCAACCCGCAGCCATATAGGCGGCAGCCACCTCAGGGTCAGCCGCGATCGGCACAGTCTCAGAAGCTGTTGGGGTCGGCGACTACGGAGTCGGGGATGGAGTGGCGGAAGAGGTCGCTGGCGTTGGCCCAGCAGATGCGGGCCACCTCGTCGGCGGGGATGCCGGCAAGTTGTTTGCGGAGCAGTTCCTGGGTGTTGGGCCAGGTGGAGTCGGCGTGGGGGTAGTCGGACTCCACCATCAGGTTCTCCAGCCCCATGTAGTGGCGGTGGTCGAAGGCCGAGGGGTCGTCGATGGCGCAGAACCAGAAGTTGCGGCGCAGGGTGTCAGCGGGGGATAGCTCCACGTCGTTCCAGGTGCCGTACATGGAGTCGTACTTGCGGACGTGCTCCAGGCGGTCCAACAGCCCGGCTACCCAGCCGAGGCCCCCCTCGCTGAGGGCGATCTTGATGTTAGGGAACCGCACCGGGATCTTGGAGTACAGCCAGTCGACCGCGGCGAACATGGCGTAGCCGAAGAACAGCACGCCCACCGTGTCAGAGGGGGCATCGGGCGAGGTAGCCGGCGAGGTGCCCGAGGAGCCGACGTGCAGGCACACCACGGTCTCGGTCTCCTCGCAGGCGGCCATGATCGGGTCCCAGTGGCCGGAATGCAGGCTGGGGAACCCCAGAGAGTGGGGGGCCTCGGAGAAGCTGATGGCTTTGTAGCCCCGCTCGGCGTTGCGGTACACCTCGGCCGCGCCCACCTCGGGGTCGAGGAAATAGGTGAGCTGGCAGGGGATCATGCGGTCGGGACAGGCCCCGGACCACTCCTCGATGTTCCAGTCGTTCCAAGCCCGCACCGCGGCCAAAGCCAGGTCGGGGTCGTCGGTGAGCTGCTGGAACCTCTGTCCGCAGAAGCCGGGCAAGAACGACGGGAAGCACAGCGAGGCGTAGACGCCGTTGAGGTCCATGTCGGCGATCCGGGCGTTGATGTCCCATGAGCCCCGGCGCATGTCCTCGAAGCGGGTGGGTTCGAAGCTGTACTCGCTGACCGGGCGGCCCACCACCGCGTTGAACCCCACGTTGGGCAGCGAGTGCCCGGCGTACAGCCAGGTTTCCGATCCATCGTCGAGCGTGACCACCCGGGGAGCGTCGTCGGCATATTTGGCCGGGAATCGATCGGTGAAGGCCCCAGGGGGCTCCACAATGTGGTCGTCCACCGAGATCATCGGCGTCCACCGCTCGGCCCGCTCGGGCTCGGGTAGAAACGTGACTTGGCCCTTGACGTGCTGGGTGAAGGAGGTGTCAGCAGTGAGATCGTCGAGCGATATGGCCATACCTAAGCTTGTCGCGAATCAGCCCGGTTGAGCCACTGAGAGGTGTACTTGGAGGTCAGTGAAGCTGGGCGGGCCGAGGCCGTCGCTACAGTGCAGGGCCAAGTGCCGCTCATCGGTTTCCACGATCATTCCGGCGTTGCCCAGCCACGCCGTTTCCAGTCCGCCCAGATCCCAGGCGTTCCACACCTCCAAGCGCCGGACCTGAGCCCCGAGCACGGTCAGCTCCACCTCGGTCGGGCTGGTGTCGGACCACAGTGAGATGACCTCAGAAACAGCCTCATTGGCCTCGAGGAGACCGTTTACTGCGGCCAGCTTGAGGGCTTGGCGGCGGTCGGGGCGGGCGGCGATCCGCTCTATCCTCACCCTGGTGCCCTCCGACACCGCCAGCCGCAGCAGCGGCCGGACGTCTCGTCCCCGGTGCACCACGGTCTCGGCCCCATCGGCAAATTGATCACTGAGCGTGGGGGTGGCGCTCATGGCTGGGCGAAGGGGTCGAGCCCCTTGTCTCCCCAGGTGGGGGTGGGCTTGCGCTTGGTGGCCCAGCAGTAGCGCAGCATCGGCTCGGGCAGGTCCAACTCCTCAATGGTGCTGGTTCGGGGATTGAAGCGCTGGGGGGCTTGGCCGACGGCCATCAGAGTCCGGTTGTCTTCGCCGAACACCACTGAGGATCGGCGCTCGGACAGGTTCTTCCAGTAGCGGCGGCGCACCGCGGTGATCGACGGCGGAGTACCCCGAGGGGTGAGCTTGAAGATGGATTCACCCGCCTGCCAAGGCCCTGACGAAGTTGGCTCCTCTGGCTGAGGGGCGGGGTCGGGAGCGGGATACTCGGTGGGCTGTTGTGCGGGAGGCCCAGGGGGGACCTCAGGCTGCTGGATGGTGGTGGATTCGGCGGGGAGTGCCGGCAGATCACTGCGAGCAGTCGGCGCTGAAGTGGTGTCGGGAGCCTCTGGAGGTATGGGGGCGTCAACCATCAGCCATGCGGGCGTGCCGGTGGTGCGGGGCCGAAAGGAGCGGCGGATGGGCTTGCCCATCCAGTCCAAGATGATGGCCAATGTGGCCAACGCCAGCATGATCAGCAGAAAGACGAAGAAGATGGCGATCGAAGACATAGGGCGGGTGGATGGATTTTACGCTCAACGCCCCTGAAAACGGGGGTCGCGGTGTTCGGCGAATGCGGCCCGTCCCTCGGCAAAATCCTCACTGGCCCAGCAGTCAGCGATGGCATCCAAGGCTGCCTGGCGATCGCCCCGGCCAGTGGCCGCGGCGATGGACAGCTTGACGGCCCGCAGGGTGAGCGGAGCGTTGGCCGCTAGGCGGGAGCAGAGCTTGTCGATCTCGTGGTGAAGTTCGTCGGCGGGCACCACTGAATGGGCAAGGCCCATGCGGGCCGCCTCCTCAGCGCTGATCCGGTCCCCGGTCATCAAGATGCGGGCCGCGTCGGCATCGCCCACCCGGCCCACAAGCTGCTCGACGCCCTCGATGGGATAGCCCACACCCAAGCGGGCCGCGGGGATGCCGAATTGCGAGCGGTCGGTGGCCACCAGCAGATCGGCGTGGAGGGCCACCAGCAGCCCCCCTCCGAGGCAATAGCCGTCTACTGCGGCGATCAGTGGCTTGGTGAGTCGGCCCAGCGCGGCCGGTCCTCGGCTGGTGCGGGCATCGTCGGGAGAGGGGTTGCGGCTCGGGCCTCGAGCGGAGTCAAGGTTTCCGATGTCGGCTCCGGAGGCGAACGCCCGGCCCCCGGCGCCGGAGATAACCACCACTCGGATTTCCGGGTCTGCTTCGTAGGCGTCGACAACGGCGGCCAGCGCCGCGAACATGTCGGTGGTGATGGCGTTGTGCCGCTCAGGATTGTTGAACACAATGCGGCCGAGCGCGCCCTCGACCTCAGCGATCAGCTTGTCGGTTCCTGTGTCCACAGTCTGGCCCATGGGGTAGTAGTAGCACGATGGCCCTGTACGACCGAGCCGAGGCGGGAAACGGGCCGCTGGCCGGCCTGCGGGTGGTCGATCTCACCAGGGCCCGGGCCGGCCCGACTTGCACCCGACAGCTGGCCGACATGGGGGCCGAGGTGATCCGCGTCGTCGAGCCCAGTCCCTATTCCCTGGGCGGGTCCGACACCTACAACCTTCAGCGCAACAAGCGGTCGATGGGCCTGGACTTGACCGACGACCGGGCCCGGGAGGCGTTTTTCCGGCTGACTGATCGGGCCGATGTGGTGGTGGAGAACTATCGGCCGGCGGTGAAAGACCGCCTGGGCATCGGATACGAGGTGCTGTCGGCCCGCAACCCCCGACTGGTGTACGCCAGCCTGTCGGGGTTCGGACAAGAAGGGCCGTATGCCAACCGCCCGGGAGTGGACCAGATCGCCCAAGGGCTGAGCGGGCTGATGAGCGTGACCGGGCCACCGGGGAGCGGGCCCTGGCGGGTGGGGATTGCCATCTCTGACACGGCAGCGGGAACGTTCCTCACCCAGGGGGTATTGGCCGCGCTGTTGGCGCGGGAGCGCACCGGGCGGGGCCAGTGGGTCCACACGTCGCTGCTCGAAGCGGCCATCAACTTCATGGACTTCCAAGCGGTGCGCTGGCTGACCGACGGCGAGGTTCCACCCCAAGAGGGCAACAACCATCCCACCATCGTGCCGATGGGCATGTTCGCCACTGCCGACGGGCACGTCAACGTGGCCCCGATGTCCCGGTGGGAGACCTTCGCCGAGGCGCTGGGCGCTCCCGAGCTGGTGGCCGATCCCCGATTCGCCGACCGCGACGCCCGCACGGTCCACCGCATCGAACTAGATGAGATCATCGAGCAGCGCTTGGCCACCGCCACCACCGCCGAATGGGTGGAGCGGCTCAACGCCGCGGGGTGCCCTTGCGGACCGGTGCTGGCGGTGGACGAGACGTTCGCCGACCCTCAAGTAGAGCACCTGAACATCTTCTCGATGGTTCCCGACCCCGATGGCGGCGAGCTGGCAGTGCTGCGGCTTCCCCTCACCTTCTCTGACACCCCGGCTGCGGTGGGCGCCGGTCCCGTCCACCCCGGTCACCACACGCAGGAGATCCTCGCCGAGCTGGGCTACGACGACACCGAGATAGATGTGCTGACAGTCGGCACCGACTGACCCTGTCCGCGGCTAGGGCAGGCGGGCGAGGAGGTCCAAGAGCAGGGCGTAGAAGCCGTCGGAGTCCACTTCGGTGATGAACTGGCAGTTGGGGGGTCGATCGGTGACGTCCCACCAGTCCACCACGGTCATGCCCGTAGTAAGGGGGGATTGGGTCTCCACCTCCACGTTGCAGTGGCGCCCGCCGTAGAGGTCGGGGCGCAGCAAGTAGGCGATCACGTTGGGATCGTGCAGAGGACCGCCGAAGGTGCCGTACTTGTCCACGTCGAAGCGCTCGTAGAAGTCCAGCATTCCCGCGGCGGCCGCTCCAGTGCGGGTGCCCAGGGCCCGTACTTGGTTTATCCAAGCGTCGGTCATCAGCGCCTTGTGGGTTACGTCAAGTGGGAGCATGGTGACCGGGGCACCGCAGTGGAGGACGATCTGGGCGGCGTCGGGATCGACGAACACGTTGAACTCCGCGGTAGGGGTGGTGTTGCCCCCGCCGAAGAACCCGCCGCCCATGCACACGATCTCCCGAATGTGGCGGGCCGCCTCCGGGGCGGTCTCCAGCACGGTGGCCACGTTGGTCATCGGCCCCACCGGGCAGATGGTGATCTCCCGCTCCCCAGCGGCCAAGAGCGTCTCGATCATCCAGTCCACCGCGTGCTGGGGTTGCAGTGGAGCAACAGGGTCGGGCAGGTCGGCACCGTCGATGCCGGTTTTGCCGTGGACGTGCTCAGCGGTCACCAGATCTCGGCGCAGGGGGCGGTCGCAGCCGGCGAACACGGGGACGTCGGTGCGACCGGCCAGCTCCACCAGGATGAGGGCGTTGCGGGCGGTCAGGTCCAAGGGCACGTTTCCGGCCACCGCGGTGACGCCCAGCACTTCGAGCTCGGGGGAGGCCAATGCGGCCAGGATAGCGATGGCGTCGTCTTGGCCAGGGTCGGTGTCGATGATGATCGGGCGGGGAATGGTGGATTGGTCGCTCATCGTCTTCGTCCTGCTCTGATGGCGGCCGCCCCGTGGGCCGCCGCTTCAAGTTCGTCGTCCAGAGGCTCCAAGTCCACCCCAAAGCCGGCGTGCTCCAGAGCCCAGCCCAGCAGAGTATCGGCCAGCCAGGGGTTCTTGGGAAGGAGCGGTCCGTGCAGGTAAGTGCCGAGGCACCGACCGGCCACCGCCCCCTCACAACGGTCGTCCCCGTTGTTGCCGTGCCCCCGGCGCACGTGGCCAAGCGGCGTACACCCCCCGCCCAGATGGGTGCGTCCGGCGTGGTTCTCATAGCCGACCACCGTGCGGCTCTGACCGCCCAGGGTCACGTCCAGCACGACGTCGCCGATGAGGCGGCTGCTTCCCGCAGTGGTCTCCAAGTCCAACAGCCCGATGCCGGGCATTGGCCGGCCGTCAGCGCCGGAATAGCCGTGGCCCAAGAGCTGATAGCCGCCGCACACTCCCAGCACGACGGCGCCGTTGTGGGCAGCGTGGCGCAGCGGATCGGCCTTTTGGACCAGGTCCTCGGCCACCAGCAACTGGTCGCGGTCTTGGCCACCGCCCAGGTAGTAGAGGTGGCAATCGCCGGGGATGGGATCACCAAGCCCGACTTCCACCACCTCCAGGGACAGCACCCGCCATTCCAGGCGGCGCTGGAACACAGCGATGTTTCCCCGGTCGGCATAGATGTTCAGGTGATCCGGGTACAGGTGACAAAGCCTGACGCTGGGCTGGCCGGTGCTCATCGATCCTCCCAGAAGGAGGGGACGAGCCCCCGGTCGGCCAGCACAGCCTGGAACTCGAGGAGGGCGGTGTAGGTGGGGAGCACGTAGAGATCGCCAGTGGAACTGCTGGACTGCAAAGCGGCGTTGAGAGCGGCGGGTACCGAGGGAACCACCGACAGCCGGTCGGGATCGAACCCGGCGTAGCGGAATCGCAGCGCCATGTCGTAGGCCCGGTCGCCGCTCACCGTGAGCGACGCCAGCCGGTCGTTGTCCAGCAGCAGTTCGTAGTCCACGTCCCAAATCCACGACACGTCCTGCCCGTCGGCAGTGCGGTCGTTGAGCAGCACCAGCAGGTGCAGGGGGCCGTCTTCAAGCAGCATGGTGCGGATGTTCTCGTTTGCGCCGGCCGGGTTCTTGGCCAAAAGCGTGGTCACCCTCGTCGAACCCACTTGGGTGCGCTCGGCCCGCCCGAAGGCGGCCTCTCGCTTGGCCAGCGCGGGGCCGATGGATTGGGGGTCCAGGGCTAGCGCCGACGCAGTCGCGGTGGCGGCAAGGGCGTTGTAGGAGTTGTGCATGCCGGGCAGGCGCAGAGACACCTCCATCGGGCCCTGGGGAGTGGCAATGGACAGCCGCTGGCCGTCCAGGCCATGCAGTTCCACCCGGGTGGCTCTTACATCGGGAAAGGCGCGGGCCGACTCACATTCCGGGCATGACCACCGGCCGAGGTGGGCGATCGTGACCATGTCGTAGTGCAGCGGGGCGCCGCAACGGCGGCAGTCGGTGGTATCGGCAGCATGCGGCAGCCGATCGCGGCCCACCCGGGGGTCCTCGATGCCGTAGGAAACGGTGCTGGGGTGACCAGAAGCGATCTCGGCCACCGCAGGATCGTCGGCGTTGTAGATCACGGTTGCGGTTGGGTCGAGCTCGGCCACCGCTTGGCGCCAGCGGTCCACCAGGTGTTCGAGCTCGCCGTAGCGGTCGAGCTGGTCTCGGAACAGATTCATCAGGGTGACTACCCGCGGCCCGGTCTGGGCCATCAGCCCCGGCAGAGCGGCTTCGTCCACTTCGAACAGGGCTAATTCGGCGCCCTCGGAGTTGAGCAGTGCGGTGGCCACCCCTCGCTCCAGATTGGAACCGGCGGTGTTGGCCACCACCCTGGTTCCCGAAGCGTCGAGTGCGGCCCGAACCAGCCGGGCGGTGGTGGTCTTGCCGTTGGTTCCCGAAAGGAGGATCACGCCGCCAGGGACGGCCAGGGCCATCTCTGCGGTGGCCTCCGGTCGCAATCGATTCAGCAGCAGACCGGGAATGGTGGTGCCTCCGCCCCGTCCAAGCTTCTGGGACAGCCGTCCTGCACCTCGGGCCGCACCGGCGGCCAATCCCTGAGGCAGCGACGGCATCCTCATAGTTATGTATTACTACCGAAAGCGTCGGAAGAACTCGCGGATGTCTTGCGCCAGCGCTTCGGGTTCCTCCATGGCGGCGAAGTGCCCCCCCTCGGCCATGTCGGACCAGTGGACGATGTTGTAGTTGTCCTCCAACCAGCGCCGGGGGGCCTGCATGATCTCCATGGGAAAGCTGGCCATCCCCAGAGGGGTGCTTAGAGGGCCGCCCAATCCGGCTGCACCAGGGCGCAACGTCTCGTAGTACATGCGGGCCGACGATCCTCCGGTGGCCGTGAACCAGTACAGGGAGATGTTGGTGAGGAGTCGATCCCGGCTCACCGCCGATTCGATGGTGCCGTCGTTGTCGGTCCAGGCCAGGAATTTCTCGGCGATCCAGGCCAGCTGCCCGACCGCGGAGTCGGTGAGGCCGTAGGCCAGGGTCTGGGGCTTGGTGCTCTGGATCTGCATGTAGCCCGCGCCCTCGGTGAAATAGAGGTTGGCGCGGCCCAACCCGGCCTGCTCGGCCTCGGTGAGCTCGCCGGGCCCATCCTCTGGTGCCGTGGCGAACAAGAAGTTCACATGTACGGCCTCGCAGTGGTCGGGGTCACAGCGCCCGATGTTCTGGGAGATCATCGAGCCCCAATCACCCCCCTGGGCCCCGTAGCGGTCGTATCCCAGGCGCCCCATCAGCTCGGAAAACGCCTTGGCAGTGCGGACGGTGTCCCATCCCCGGTCGGCGGTTGGCCCCGAAAAGCCATAGCCAGGAAGCGACGGGGCGATCACATGGAAGGCATCGGCGGGGTCATCCGGTTTGGTGAGCATTCCGATGATGTCGAGGAACTCCACCACCGTTCCGGGCCATCCGTGGCTGATGATCAGCGGATAGGCGTCGGGATGGGAGGAGCGCTGGTGGATGAAGTGGATGTTCTGGCCGTCGATGGTGGTGGTGAAGTGGTCGAGCTCATTCAGCTCGGCTTCGGCAGCCCGCCAGTCGTACTCGTCGGCCCAGTAGCGGGCCAGTTCCTGGATGTAGCCCATCTCTGCGCCGTAGTCCCAGCCGGCGTCGGGGAGCTGATCGGGCCAACGGGCATCCCTCAAGCGGCGGTGGAGGTCTTCCAGCGCAGCGTCGGATATTTCGACGGTGAACGGGGTGATCTCGGACATGGGACTCCTCAGGTCGGTGCTTGGTATCAGGCGGGGGAGCGGGGGATCAGCCCCGCGTTGGTTCTGGCCCGCTCCAGGGTGGCCGCCGCCACCGTGCGGGCCTTGTCGGCCCCGGTGGCCAGTACTCGGGCGATCTCACCCGGGTCGGACGACAGCTCGGCGAATCGATCCCGGATGGGGTTGAGCATTTCGTTCACCGCATCGGCGGTGTCGGACTTCAGCGGTCCGTATTGGGCGTATTCGTCGGCCACCGACACCGGGTTCTGCCCGGTTGCTGCGGCCAGGATGCCGAGCAGGTTGGACACCCCTGGCTTGGCCACCGGGTCGTAGCGCACCTCGTTGTCGCTGTCGGTTACCGCCCGCTTGAACTTGCGGACCACGCTCTCGGGATCCTCCAGCACCCCGACGGTGCCAGCCGATTCCAGCGACTTCGACATCTTGTCGTCCGGGTTCTGGAGGTCCATGACCCGGGCGCCTGTGTCAGGGATGACGTGGGCGGGGACCGTGAAGGTGTCGCCGTAGCGGCGGTTGAACCGCTCGGCGATGTCCCGGCACAGCTCGATGTGCTGGCGCTGATCGTCTCCCACCGGCACCAAGTCGGTGTCGTACAGCAAGATGTCGGACGCCTGGAGGGCGGGGTAGGTGAACAGGCCGGCCGACACGAATTCAGTCCGGTCGGACTTGTCCTTGAACTGGGTCATGCGGCGCAGCTCCCCGAAGCCCACGGTGCACTCCATCATCCAGGCCAGCTCGGCGTGCTCGCTCACCGAGCTCTGCACGAACAGCGTGGACTGATCGGGGTCGATCCCCACCGACATGAGCATGGTGGCCGCGGCCACGGTGTTGCTCCGCAACTCGGCCGGATCGGGAGCAGTGGTAAGGGCGTGGAGGTCCACTACGCAGTACACGGCGTCGTGTTCGTGTTGGTAGGCCACCCAGTTGCGCAGCGCGCCCAAAAGGTTGCCCAGGTGCATGCCGCCGGACGGCTGGATTCCTGAGAACACACGAGCCACGCCGGTCAAACTACCCGCCCCGATCGCGAATTCCCTAGGTGCCAGCCCTGATCCCAAAACCCCGAACTAGCAGATAGCGAGTCCTACACTTGGCGAGTGACCGCAGAGGCGAGAACAGAGGTGCTCAAGGCGCCGTTCGAGGTGCGAACGGAAGTTTTCGAAGGCCCGCTCGATCTGCTGCTGCATCTCATTCTGCGCGACGAGGTTGACCTCTACGAAGTGATGGTGGGCGACATCGTGGACGCCTATCTGGCGGAGCTCGACCGCATGGAGCAGCTCAACCTGGAAGTGGCCACCGAGTTTCTGCTCATCGCTGCCACTCTGATCCAGCTGAAGAGCAGCCGCCTGCTGCCCGACAGCGAGTCGCTGGACCTGGACGAGGAACTAGCCCTGTGGTCGGAGCGCGATCTGTTGCTGGCCCGCCTGCTGGAGTGCCAGACCTTCAAGGCGGCGGCTCAGGCTCTGGAGCAGTTGGCTGCGGTCGCCGTTCGGAGCTATCCCCGTCGTGCCGGCCCCGACGAGCGCTATCTCGACCTGGTGCCCGACTTCTTGGAGGGGATGAGCCCCGATGATCTCCGGGCTGCGTTCTTGCGGGCCACCACCTCCCGACCTGCGCCTCAGGTGGACATCGCTCACATCACCGACATCCCCATCAGCGTGGATGAGGTGACCGCTGGCCTGATGGCCCGGCTACCAGACATCGGCACCGTGGGTTTTCGGGAGCTGACCGAGGACTTGGAGACCGGTATCGAAGTGGTGGTGTATTTCCTCGCCGTTCTTGAGCTTTTCAAGCGCGGTCTGGTGGATGTATCGCAGGCCTCCACATTCGGCCGTATTGCTATTACGTGGAGCGGCGGGATCGAGTTGGCCGAGCCGCTCGTGGGAGTTGACGCCTATGAGGGATGAGAACCGAGCTGTTGGTGGGAGTGAATGCTTGTGAGGGAAGAGAACCGAGAAGCCCGCCGGGCGGTTGAGGCCATCGTGATGGTGGCCGAGGAGCCGGTCGCTCCGGGGCTCATGGCTCAGCTCATCGAAATTTCCGTCGAGCAGGTGGAGGCCATCTGCGCCCAGCTGGCCGACGAATACCGAGTTGACGGCCGGGGTTTCGAGTTGGTCCGAGCGGCCGGCGGCTACCGTTTCCGCAGCCATCCTGACACCGAATCGTACGTCAAGAGGTTTGTGGTCAGCGGTCAGAGCGCTCGGTTGTCGGCCGCCGCGCTGGAGACTCTGGCCATCGTGGCCTACAAACAGCCGTTGTCACGAGCCCAGGTCTCGGCCATTCGAGGGGTGAATGCCGAAGGGGCGATGCGCACGCTCCAGCAGCGGGGACTCGTGGAAGAGGTGGGTCGGGATCCCGGTCCCGGCCAGGCCCGGTTGTTCGCCACCACCCCGGCATTTCTGGAGCGGCTGGGTCTGGACTCCATCGACGAGCTGCCTCCGCTGGTGGATTTCGTGCCCGGTGCCGAGGTCATCGAGGCTTTGGAGACCAGTCTCATGGCCGACAGCCGCCCCAGCCTCGAGCCGGGTTCTGAAAACGGCGATGCCCCGCCGGTGTGAGCGAGGCTGAGCGGATCCAAAAGGTCTTGGCCGCAGCCGGTGTGGCCAGCCGCCGGGCGGTGGAGGAGATGGTGGCCGAGGGCCGCATCACGGTCAATGGGCAGCCCGCCCGGCTGGGCCAGCGGATCGATCCCGAGCACGACACGGTGGAGGTGGACGGCAACCCGGTGGGGCTGCGGGCCGATTTAGTGTACTACCTGCTGAACAAGCCGCCGGGCGTGGTCGCCACCGCATCCGACCCCCAGGGGCGGCCCACTGTGGTGGCCATGGTGCCCGACAACCCCCGGGTCTTTCCGGTGGGTCGCCTGGATGCCGACAGCGAGGGCCTGCTGCTCCTTACCAACGATGGGGAGCTGACCCACCGCTTGACCCACCCGTCTTTCGGGGTTGACAAGGAATATCTCGCCCATGTGCAGGGTCGCCCCAGCCGCGGCGCGCTGAGGCAGTTGCGGGAAGGAGTGAATCTGGAGGACGGCGAGGCCCGGGCAGAGGCGGTGTCGCGGCCCGAGCCGTCGGTCATTCGCCTCGTGGTTCATGAAGGCCGCAATCGGCTGGTCCGGCGAATGTGCGAGGCGGTCGGCCACCCTGTAATCCGTCTGGTTCGCACCCGGATCGGCCCGCTGGTCGATCGCAAGCTTCCACCAGGCCAGTGGCGAGAGCTGTCCCAGGGCGAGGTCAGAGAACTGGAACGCAGCGGGACTGAACCGTCGACTGAGTTTGGGGGCGGGAGCGGGGCTGAACCGTCAACTGAGTTCGGGGACGGGAGCGGGGGCCGGTAAAATCCTGGCCGTGAGCAATGCCGTGCGCGCCCTGCGGGGTGCCACAACGATTGATGCCGATCTCCCCGAGCACATCGAGGAGCGGATCATCGCGCTGTTGACCGAGCTGTTCGATCGAAACGACATCCATCACGATGACTTGATCAGCATCATCTTCACTGCCACCTCTGACATCAACTCGGCCTTTCCCGCGGCCGCAGCCCGAAAATTCGGCCTCGGCGATGTGCCGCTGCTCTGCGCCCAGGAACTGGACATCGTTGATGGAACGCCGCTGTGTCTGCGCGTGCTGGTCCATCTGACCACGGAGTGGGGGCGTGACGAACTGCACCACATCTACCTGGAAGGCGCACAAGGTCTGCGCGACGACCTTCCCGAGTGATGGCTGCTGGCGAGGCCCCTCAGCGGGCAGCCATCGTCGGCACCGGTCTCATCGGAGGCTCCATCGGCTTGGCCTTGCGGGAGCGGGGGTGGTGGGTCACCGGCACTGACCAAAACGAGGCGGTGGCCGCCGAGGCGCTGCGCCGAGGGGCCCTCGACGCGGTAGGACCGCCCTCCGATGCCGACATCACGTTCGTGGCCACCCCGGTGGGGTCGGCAGCGGCCGAGGCCCGCAAGGCCTTGGCCGCAGGGAACGGGCTGGTCACCGACGTGGGCAGCGTGAAGGCCCCCATTGTGGCCGCAGTGGCCGACCGCCGCTTTGTGGGCGGTCACCCCATGGCCGGCAGTGAGCAGGAGGGGGTGGCCGGCGCCCGGGCCGACCTGTTCCAGAATGCGGTGTGGGTGCTCACCCCGAACGATGAGACCGATGACGATTCGCTGGTCCAGATTCGCTCAACGGTGGCCTCGCTCGGGGCCGACGTAGTGTCGCTGGCCCCCGAACGGCATGACGCGCTGGTGGCGGTGGTATCGCACGTTCCCCATCTCACCGCGGCCACCCTCATGGCGCTGGCCAACGAGCGCTCTGAGGAGCACCGGGCAATGCTTCGGCTGGCCGCGGGCGGATTTCGAGACATGACCCGCATCGCCTCCGGGCACCCCGGCATATGGCCGGATATCTGCCAGGAGAACTCCGATGCCATCTGCTCGGTGTTGGACCGGTTCATCGCCGCACTGGGTGACGTGCGCGCCCTGGTGGCCGATGGGAATCGAAGCGGCCTGTTGGAGCTGTTGGAGGAGGCTCGAAATGCCCGGGCCCACTTGCCGTATGGCTTGGATCGAGAGGTGTCGCTAGCAGAGGTCAGGGTGCCGGTGTTCGATCGTCCTGGCGAGCTGGCCCGGATAACCAGCTTGACCACCGACATCGGGGTGAACATCTACGACTTGGAGATCGCCCACTCAGTGGAGGGAGGCCAGGGCGTGGCCATCTTGGTGGTGGACGACGAGGCGATGGCGAATCTGTTGGAGGCCCTGAGGGAGCAGGGCTACGCCCCGTCTTCGAGACCCCTGTCGTGAGTGCGCCGCGGGGCAGCCAAGAAGCAGGGGAGTGGCTGTGAGCGCCATCACTGTCGAGGGGTCGCAGCAGTTCACCGGGCGGCTGAGAGTGCCGGGAGACAAGTCGATCTCCCACCGAGCGCTGATGATGGCCGCGCTCGCCCATCGTCCGTCTGCTATCCGAGGTCTGTCCAACGGCGAGGATGTCGCCCACACCCGTCGGGCGGTCGAGGCTCTGGGGGCACAGGTCGAAGTCCATAGCGCAGAGGATGTAACGGTCACCGGCGGACTGCTCGGGGCTACCGGTCCCATCTATCTCGGGAACTCAGGCACTGGCATCCGGTTGCTCGCCGGTTTGACAGCCGGCTTCGACTTCACCACCACGCTGGATGGGGATACCTCCATTCGCCGTCGCCCAATGGATCGGATCATCGAGCCGCTCTCGGCCATGGGGGCATCGGTTCGGGGCAGCGGAGGCAGCGGTTCGCTGGCCCCGCTGATCGTGGAGGGCCGCCCTCTGAAGGGCATCGAATACACCCTGCCTGTGGCCTCAGCCCAAGTGAAGAGCGCGGTGCTGCTAGCGGCCCTGCAGGCTGAAGGGCCGACCACGGTCCACGAGCCGGCGATCACCCGAGCCCACACCGAGGAAATGCTGGCCGACGCCGGGGTGAGGGTTGAGCAGCAGGGCCGCTCGACGACGGTGTGGCCAGGCGAGGTTGAGGCGCTCGACGTCGATGTTCCCGGTGACCCCTCGCAAGCCGCGTTCTGGCTGGTGGGAGCCTGTGTGGCCCCCGAGAGCGACCTCACGGTGGAAAACGTCTACCTCGGCCCAGCCCGGGGCGGCTTCGTCGACGTACTGGGTCGCATGGGGGCGGATATCTCGGTCGACTCGGAATCTGGCGACATCCGGGCTCGCACCAGCAAGCTGCGAGCTACCCGGGTGACCTCCCAAGAGCTGCCGGGCTGCATTGATGAGGTGCCTATCTTGGCAGTGGCCGCGGCGGTGGCCGAAGGGGTCACCGTGTTCGAGGGGATCGCCGAGCTGCGGGTCAAAGAAAGCGACCGAGTAGCAGCCATCGTCGAGATGCTCGACGTCCTCGGAGCCGAGAGCGAAATCGACGGTGAGGTCTTGGCGGTGGCGGGAGGCGGACGGCTGAAGGGCGGTACCGTGGATTCCCATGGGGATCATCGGATGGCCATGGCCGCGGCCATCGCCGGAGCCGCGGGTTCCAGCTCGATGACCGTTGAGGGCTTCGAGGCAGTGGCCACCAGCTACCCGGGCTTTGCCCGCGATCTGAGCGACAGCACAGGATGGGCCCCGTGAGCACCGACGCCGGAGAGACGGGGGAGACAGACCCAGTGAGCATCGATGCCGGGCAGGTGGGCGAGACTGGTGAGCATCTGAGGGTTGTGGCCATCGACGGGCCGGCCGGGTCGGGCAAGTCCACGGTGGCCCGGCGGCTGGCCGAGCGACTGGGGCTGGAGTATTTGGACACCGGGGCGATGTACCGCTCGGTGGCTTTCGCCGCGATGGCTCGGGAGGTGGACTTGGCCGACAGCGACGCCATCGTCGAGGTGGCGCGAACCAGCGACATCCACGTAGACGACACCTCGGTCATCGTCGACGGAGTGGACGCCACCACTCAGATCAGAGGCCCAGAAGTGACTCGATCGGTGAGCACGGTGGCGGCTATCTCGGGGGTGCGGGAGGTGCTGCGAGTGCGCCAGCAGGCCTGGGTGGTGGAACGGGGCGGAGGGGTTTTGGAGGGTCGGGACATCGGCACCGTGGTATTTCCCAACGCCGAGCTCAAGGTGTATCTGAGCGCGTCGGCCGCGGTCAGGGCCGAGCGGAGGGCGGGCGAGGTGAGCGCGCTCGACTACGAGACGGTGGCCGCCGACCTGGCGGCTCGGGATGCGGCCGACACGACCCGCCAACACGACCCGCTGACCCAGGCGCCCGACGCAGTGCACATTGACACCACCGACCTCACTGTTGACGAAGTTGTGGACGAGCTGATTGCCCGACTGGGATGAGCCAAGTCGAATTTCATCCCGAGGAGTTAGAGGTCAAGTGAACCCACCCGAGTTGCGCCCTGAGGAGCTGGAGGTCAAAGGGCGATTGGCAGGGGTGGTGTTCCACTTCTTTGTGCAGCGACTGGCTCGAGCGGTTTTCGGCGCATATTTCCGCTGCTACACCCGGGGACGACGCAACCTGCCCTCAAAAGGCGGGGTGATCATCGCCCCAACCCACCGCTCCAATCTGGACACCCCGATGATCGGGGCATCGGCTGGGCGTCCGCTGCGCTATTTCGCCAAGAGCGGCTTGTTCCGAGGCCCGATCACCACATGGATATTGGTGAGCATGGGGGCCTTCCCCGTTCGAAGGGAGATGGTCGACCGCAGCGCCCTGAAGGCCGCATTGTCGGTGCTGGAGGCCGGGCAGCCGCTGGTGGTTTTCCCCGAGGGTGAGCGCAAGTCGGGCCCCCGCATCCATCCGCTATTGGATGGGGCGGCCTGGTTGGCAGCCAAATCGCAGGTGCCGGTGGTGCCGGTGGCCATTGGGGGCACCGAGCGGGCCATGGGTATCGGCGTCCGCATGCCCCGCCCCCGCCCTGTGAGATTGGTGTGGGGTGAGCCCTTGGACCCGCCTGAGGTAGACGAACGAGGACGGTTGAGCCGGGAGGCCCTGGCCCTGTACTCCACAGAGCTGCGGGAGACCCTTCAGGGCATGTTCAACGAGGTGCAGCAGGAACTGGGCATCCCTGGCTGGGACCCTGGCGATTCATATTAGAGCTGCTCTCAGCGGCTGGCGATCAGCCCGTCGAGCACGTCGCTGGCTGCCACCTTGCGATCCACCATCGGGGTGGGCGACGGTGGGCCGCCCAGGCTGAAAGAAGCCAGGGCTCCAGAGGCCTCGATCAGGTCGCGAAGATTGCGGGGCGGAGGGAAGTACTCGTCCTCGTCGGTGATCGAAACCTCCTCGATGCCCTTGGATGGGTCGAGTCGGTCCAACACCTCGTTGATCAGTTCTTCGGGAGCGGAGGCACCGGCGGTCAATCCCACGACGCCGGAGATGTCGTCGGGCAGTTCGGAGGCCCGGTTCACCCGGAATACCCGGCCGCAGCCCAGCTCGCGGGCCAGCTTCTCCAGTGCCATGGTGTTGGAGGAGTTGGCCGAACCGACGATGACCACGGCGTCGCATTGCTCGACCATGGCGGTCAGCGCGGCCTGTCGGTTTGTGGTGGCAAAGCACAGGTCGCTTCGTCCTGGCGTCCACATGTCGGGGAAGCGGTCTCGGGCCGCGTGCAGCACACCCTCCCAGTCGCGGTGCGACAGGGTGGTCTGGGCCAACAGGGCCACCGGCTCTTCGAATTCGGGCAGTGCCTCCACGCTGGCGATGTCCTCCACCGGATGGATGGCCTTGGGGGCTACTGCCATGGTGCCCACCGCCTCCTCGTGGTCCTCGTGGCCGACGTAGATGATCCTGTAGCCCTTGTTGGCCCGCACTTTGACCTCGTGGTGGACTTTGGTGACCAGCGGGCACACCGCGTCCACCATGTAGCTGGCCTGCTCGGTGGCCGCGGCCACGACCTCAGGGGCCGAACCGTGGGCCGAGAGCATGATCGGATGGCCGGGGGGAACCTCGGAGATGTCGTCCACAAACACCACGCCGAGCTGCTCGAAACGGCGGACCACCAGCTTGTTGTGGACGATCTCGTGGTAGCAGTACACCGGCCCGTCAAACGTTCGGACCAGCCAGGCCAGCGCCTTGATGGCCATCTCCACCCCGGCGCAGAACCCCCGGGGACTCGCCAGGATCACTCTCTCGACGTCCACAAGCCCAATTTAGCGGTCGGCTCTCGCATCTCCAGGCTCGTATCATTTTGATCATGTCCGCGCCTCGGGTGACAGCGGTCGCCGATGGGTCGGTGGCTCAGCGATTCGGTTTGAGACCTGGAGACGAGCTGCTGGCCGTCAACGGCTGCGTCCCCAAGGACGTGATCGAGTACCAGCAGTTGGTGGACGAGCCCGACCTGAGCATGGACGTCCGCCGCGACGGGGTGGTGCTGGAGTTGGAGATGCTCAAGCAGGCCGGGGAGCCGCTGGGCGCCCAGGTGGACTCGGCGCTGTTCGACCGGGTGCAGACCTGCGACAACCACTGCGAGTTCTGCTTCATCTACCAACTGCCGTCCGGGCTGCGGCCCAGCCTGTACCTGAAGGACGACGACTACCGCCTCTCATTCCTCTACGGGAACTTCACCACTCTGACCCGCTTCACCGAAGCCGACCTGGAGCGGGTGGTAACCGAGCGGCTGTCGCCGCTGAACGTGAGCATCCACGCCACCGATCCCGATGTGCGCGCCGCCATGCTCCGAAACCGCCGGGGGGCAACAAGCCTGCGCTGGCTCCGGGCGCTGCTCGACCACGGCATCGAAATACACGGGCAAGTGGTGGTGTGCCCCGATGTCAACGACACCGATGTGCTGGAGGACACTCTGGCTGGCGTCACCGACGAGTACCCCGAGTTGGCCAGTGTGTGCGTGGTGCCTTTGGGGGTGTCTCGCCACACCTCCGAGCCCCGGTTGAGGCCCCACACAAAATCCGAGGCGATTGCAGTGGTAGAGGCAGTGCACGAGTGGCAGAAGATCAACCGACAGATGCTGGGTCGCCGCTTGGTGTTTGCCGCCGACGAGTACTACCTGCTGGCTGGGATCGAGTTTCCCGACCCGGAGGCCTACGAGGGGTTTCCCATGCACGAGGACGGGGTGGGAATGGCAACCACGCTGAAAATGGAGTTCACGGGCCAGACAGACGGTGCCACCGGAACTCGGCCTGGCTTTTTCGCCTGGGTGGAGGGAGCTCCAGCCGCTGGCTACCGGGCCCCCCGGTCCGACGGATCGACACCGATCAATATGCGACCCCGCAAGAGCGCTCCGGTGGGGGTGGTCACGGGGGAGTACGGGGCGGCGGTGCTGGCCCCGCTGCTGAAGTCTTTGGGCCGCGACGATGTGAGGGTGGTGCCGGTGGAGAACCGGTTTTTCGGAGGTACCACCGCAGTAGCCGGGCTGCTGGTGGGCGAGGACATCGCCAACACACTGGCCAACCAGCCGGAGGGCCATCGTTATCTTTTGCCCGACGTGTGTCTGTCGCAGGGGATGTTCTTGGACGGCACCCGGCCCGGTGATCTTCCCCGCCCTGTGGAGGTGGTGCCCACCGACGGGGTCGCGCTGCGAAGGGCGCTCGGTGGCTAGCCCTCTGCCCACGGTGGCGATCGTCGGACGGCCCAACGTGGGCAAGTCCACGCTCATGAACCGGGTCCTTGGACGCCGAGAGGCCATCGTCGCCGAGCAGCCCGGCGTGACAAGGGACCGCAAGGAGATGCCGGCCAGCTGGCAAGGGCGGGACTTCACGGTGGTGGACACCGGCGGCTGGCTACCGCAGGGTTCGGGCGACAACGCCTCAATGGACGCCAAAGTGTCGGCCCAGAGCGAGAAGTCCATGGAAGGCGCCGACGTGGTGGTGATGGTGGTGGACTCGCATGCGGGCATCACCGGTGACGACGAGGGAGTGGCGGGACGGTTGCGGGGCCGGGCTGGGCCGGTGCTGGTGGCGGTCAACAAGGTGGACGACGAGGCCCACGAGGACCTCATCTGGGAGTTCATCCGCCTGGGTTTGGGCGACCCCTTCCCGGTGAGCGCGCTTCACGGGCGGGGAGTGGGCGATCTGCTGGACGCGGTGATGGCTGTTTTGCCCGATGAGCCAGCCGGGGCAACCGACTCCGATACCGAGTCCGAGGCTGATGCCGGCATGGTCTCGGTGTCTGGCCAGCCAGGGGCCGATCACCCCATGGTCTCGGTTTCCATTGTGGGTCGGCCCAATGCGGGCAAGTCCACCTTGTTCAACCGCCTCATCGGCGACGACCGATCGGTGGTCCACGATCAGCCGGGCACGACGCGCGACGCCATCGACACCGTGGTGGAAACCGAGCTGGGGCCGATTCGGTTTGTGGACACCGCGGGCATGCGGCGTCGAGCCCGCATCGACCAGGCCACCGAGTACTACTCCCTGCTGCGAGCCTTGGCCGCGGTGGACCGATCCGACATCGCCCTGTTGGTGATCGACGCCACCGTGGGGGTAACCCACCAGGATCAGCGCCTTGCCGAGCGCATAGACGGCGCGGGCTGCCCAATCGTGGTACTGCTCAACAAGTGGGACTTGCTTGACACCGAGGCCCGGGAGGCGATTGCCCTCGACATCGACCACCGTCTGCACTTTTTGGGCGACGCGGCCGTCCTCCGGGTCAGCGCCCTGTCGGGGAAGGGGCTGAACCGGCTCTTGCCCGAGCTTCGGGGCGTGATCGCCGAGTACCGGCGTCGCATTCCCACCCAGGCGGTGAACCGGGTGCTGCGTGACGCCCAGGCTGCCCATCCTGCCCCCGACGGGGCCCGGGTGCTGTACGCCACCCAGGGGGCGGCCGATCCCCCCACCTTCACGCTGTTCGCCAACCGGACCCTGCCCCGCACCTATCTTCGCTATCTGGAGCGCCGTCTGCGAGAGGCATTCGACCTCGGATCAGTTCCGGTCAAGCTGCGGGTGCGCCGCCGCTCAGGGGAGTAATTGCCAAGAAAGCGCTAAGAACTCGGCCATCTTGCGGGGTAACCTTCGGCAATGGAGAACCTTCTCCTCGTGCTGACCGCGGGGGTCTGCGCGGTGGCTGCGGGCGTGTTCACCCGAGCGGCCCGGCATCGCTACCGGTTCCTGCTCCGCATTGAGGGAACCCACGCGGGCGAGGGGTATGACGAAGAGGGCGAATACGCCTACGAGGCGGCCCGCACGCTGGCCCAGTCCAGCTTCCGCCGGGACGCCCATTCTGCCTTGCTATACGCGGCCCTGACTGTGGTGGCGGCAATGACCGCAGCCTTGGAGTCCCGGGCGGTGGCCGCCATCCTGGCCCTAGTGGTGGTGCCCGCCCTGTTCCCGCTGTGGTGGGGAAGGCGATCGGTGGCCGAGGCCCGACTCACTCAGGAGCGGTTCGAGATGGAGCGTCGGGCCGAGGAGACGCTGAGCCAGGGCGATCTCGCCCCCCGGGCCTGGGCCGGGCGACTGGCCCCCGACGATTTGCCCGATTTCGCCGGCTACGAGATGGGCCGGGTGTACCAAGCGGGCGAAGGCGTGATGGCCGGGGACTTCTTCGACGTGTTCCGAGTGGGCCCGACCCGGGTGGCCGCGGTAATCGGCGATGTGGCCGGTCGGGGCATCGAGTCGTCGATCACCGCATTCCAGGCCAAGTACCTGCTTCGGGTGTTCTTGCGCCAGTTCCGCGATCCGGCCCAAGCCCTAGAGGAGCTGAACGCCCAGATGTCGTCCATCGAGAGGGCCGAGGAGTTCATCTCCGTGGTGGTCGTGTTGTTCGACACTGAGGCCCAGACCATGCGGTACGCCTCTGCCGGACACCCGGCGGCCTGGCTGTGGCATGAGCGAGAGGTGCAGCCGCTGCGGGCCACCGGGGCGCTGTTGATGCTCGACCCCGACAGCACCTACTTCAGCCGGGAGATTCCTCTGGATCAAGGGGACATGGTGCTCATGTACACCGACGGGCTGGCCGAGGTGCGCTACGGCGACGCCCAGTTCGGCGAGGACCGCATCGCCCAGCACCTCCGCCGCGATCCCACCGTTTCCCCCGATGTGCTGTGCAAGACGCTGTTGGAAGCGGCCCGAGACTTCGCCGACGGCACCATCACCGACGACGTGGCCATCCTGGCCGTCCGCCGGGCCTAGTCCAAGAAGCTAGGCTGACCGTTCGCAGGACTGCCGCGCAGAACATTTGGGGGCACTAAATGGCTGATGTCGTTCTCGAGGACATCAACAAGGAATACAGCAACGGCTTTGTGGCGGTCTCCGACCTGAACCTGGAGATCAATGAGGGCGAATTTCTGGTGATGGTGGGCCCGTCGGGGTGCGGAAAGTCGACCACCCTGAGGATGATTGCCGGTTTGGAGGACATCACCTCGGGGACGCTCAAGATCGGAGACCGGGTGGTCAACACGCTCGCCCCCAAAGACCGCGACATCGCCATGGTGTTCCAGAACTATGCGCTGTATCCCCATATGAACGTGTTCGACAACATCGCCTTCTCGCTGAAGCTGGCGCAGCGACCCAAGGCGGAGATCAGAGAAAGGGTCGGCGAGGCGGCACGCATTCTTGAGTTAGAGAATCAGCTCGACAAGCGACCGGCCCAGTTGTCGGGTGGCCAGCGCCAGCGGGTGGCCATGGGCCGGGCCATCGTGCGCCGCCCCCGGGTGTTCCTCCTCGACGAGCCGTTGTCGAATCTCGACGCCAAGCTCCGGGTGCAGATGCGAGCCGAGATCACCGAGATGCAACGCGAGGTGGGGGTCACAACCTTCTATGTCACCCACGACCAGGTGGAGGCCATGACCATGGCCGACCGGGTTGCGGTGATCAACCGGGGGATCCTGCAACAGGTGGACAGCCCTATGAAGCTGTTCAACGAGCCCGACAACATCTTCGTTGCCGCCTTCATCGGCTCTCCCTCGATGAACCTGATGGAGGCGGTCTTGCACCGGAATGACTCCGGACTGTCGATGGAGCTGGGCAGCCAGACGTTGGCGGTGCCTGAATCGGTGCTCGGACAGCGTCCGGCCCTGGAACGCTACTTGGGCTCGACAGTGGCGGTCGGCCTGCGGCCCAAGGACTTTGAGGACGCCGCCCTCGTGAGCGATCACCCTTCTGATCAGAGGGTGAGAGCTCATGTCTCGCACATCGAGGCTCTCGGGTACGAAGTGATCGCGTACTTTGAAATGGATGCCATGCCGATCATCTCCCAAGAGGCGTTGGAGCTGACCGAGGATCAGATGGCTGACGCGGCCCAGGACTCCACCCGGGTCCACGCCCGGTTCCACCCCACCACGTCGGTACAGCCCAACGACGCGATCGAAGTGGCCGTGTCAGTGGAGAACGCGCACTTCTTCGATCTGGATACCGGACTGGCTATCCGCCGCTGAGTTCAGGTCAGTTCCAGACCAGCGGCCCGTGGTCGAGATTGGGCAGCACCAATCGGCCGACCCGGTCGCACTCGGGCAGATGCGGGTATCCCGAGAGGATGAAGGCGTCGATGCCTGCCTGCCGGTAGGCGTTCAGCTTGGCCAGCACTTCGTCGGGCGAACCCACGATGGCCGCGCCCGCCCCGGACCGCGCCCGACCGATTCCGGTCCACAAATTGTCTTCCACAAAGCCGTCGGCATCGCTGAGGTCCCGAAGTTCGGTTTGGCGGCGGACGCCTGCTGAGGCGGCGTCCAGTGATCGCTGTCGAATGGCCTTTCCTGTCTCGTCGTCGAGCTGGCTGATGAGCCGAGCAGCCGCGGCTCGGGCTTCTGCCGATGTGGGACGCACGATGACATGGCTCCGCAGTCCGAACCGCAGGGTGCGGCCCTGTCGTTCGGCGCGGGTCCTCATATCGGCCACAGTGTCGGCGACGCCGCCCACCGTGTCCGGCCAGGTGAGGAACACATCGGCTGCGGCCGCGGCGGTTTCCTTGGCCGCATCCGAGAAGCCGCCGAAGTAGAACGGGGGACAGCGGCCCGACACCGTGGCGGCTCGAGGAGGGTCGAGGGCCAGATCGACGAACTCGCCGTGGAAGTCCACTGGACGGCCGTCGAGCAGCGTCCGCAGCACCTGCATCCACTCCAGCGTTCTCCGATAGCGAGGCTCGGATTCGAGTGTCTGGCCGGGAATGTCGCTGGAGATGATGTTGATGGTGAGGCGGCCGTCAAGGATTCGATCGAGGGTGGCCAGTTGGCGAGCGAGCTGGGGAAGCCACATCTCGCCCATCCGCACCGCCAACAGCAGTTGGATCTGGCTGGTGTGCGGGGCCACTGCGGCGGCGAACGCGGTGGAATCGATGCCCAGCGTGTAGCCCGAGGGCAGCAGGATGTTGTCGAAGCCGTGTCGATCAGCGGCCAGCGTGATGTCGCGGCAGTGCTCCCAGCTGCTGGCCAGCACAGGATCGGCCACGCCCAAGAACTCGTAGTCGTCGTCGCACAGGGCGGCGAACCAGGCCACTTCGACTGGTGCCGACCCACTCACGGCAGCGGCACGCCCTCGGAGGCCTCGATGATGGTGTAGACGTCGGCCCGGTCGAGGGGAACATCGGTGGCCTGGGCGGCATCAGCCAACCGCTCGGAGTTCTGGGTGCCGAGCAATGCCACTGGGCGGGACGGATGGGCGAGGACAAAGGCCAGCGCCACCGCGGTTCGGCTGGAGCCGTGGTGCTCGGCCAGTTGGTCCAGTGCGGCGATCAACTCGGGGCGCACATCGGTGCCGGTGGCCAGCCGTCCGCCCGCGAGCGGGCTCCAGGCCAGCGGGACTACGCCGTCGCGCATGCACAGATCCAGCGTGCCGTCCCGAAGCGCACCCAGCTCTGCGGCAGAGTACTCGGGCTGGGTGGAGGCCAGCGGGAACGGCAGATGGGCGGCGAGGGACTCATGCTGCTGGGGAGTGAAATTGGAGATGCCCACCTCGCGGATCTTGCCCTGATCACGGAGCGCGGCCAGCGCCTCAGCCAACTCCGCGGGATGGGTGAACAGGTCGGGACGATGAATCTGGTACAGGTCGATGACATCGATGCCGAGGCGGGTGAGCGACGCCTCGCAGGCCGCAGTAATGGCCGAGGCGCCCGAGTTGTAGGGCGTGGGCGGAGTGATCCCTCCCTTGGTGGACAGCACCATGCGGTTGCGCAGTTCGGGGGCTGCGGCCAGGACCCGGCCAAGGTTGGCCTCGGCTTGGCCGAAAGCGGTTCCGCCCCAGTCGAGCCCGTACACATCGGCAGTGTCCACCAAGTTCATGCCGAGCCCCAGAGCCGTCTCCAATAGCTCCTGGTATTGGGAATCAGAGCGCCCGACAAGGCGCCAGCATCCGAACCCCAGTCGTCCGACCCGGAAGTCGGCACCGAGAGTGACAGAATCAGAGTCGACAAGGCTGTTTGGCACCGGATCAAGCTATCGTGTGAACCCGCCGCCAGCGTCGTTCGAGGGGAAATGGTGATCCGTTACGGGGTGATTGGGACCGGCATGATGGGCCGGGAGCACATTGCCAATATCGCCCACCTTCCCGGAGCAGAGGTGACTGCACTGGCCGATCCCCATCCTGCGTCTTTGGACACCGCGGAGGGAATGGCGCCGGGAGCAGCGCGGTTTGCGGACCATCGCCGTCTGCTGGAAGCAGAGATCTGCGATGCCGTGGTCATCGCCACCCCCAACATGACCCATGCCGATGTGCTCGGCGACGTATTGGGGTGCGACCTGCATGTGCTGGTCGAAAAGCCGCTGTGTACCACGGTGGCCGACTGCCGTCGGGTGATCGACGCAGCCGCAGACCACCGCGGGGTGATACGAGTGGGGTTGGAGTACCGGTATATGGCGCCGTTCGCCCGGCTGATCGAAGAGGTGGCGGGAGGCGCAGTGGGGCGGGTGCGAATGGTATCGATGCGCGAGCACCGCTTCCCGTTCCTATCCAAGGTGGACGACTGGAACCGGTTTTCTGACAACACCGGCGGCACACTGGTGGAGAAGTGCTGCCATTTCTTCGACTTGATGAACCTGGTGATGCCCGGGCGGCCCGTGCGGGTCTTCGCGTCGGGAGGCCAGGCGGTGAACCACCGGGATGAGCGCTATGGAGGCCGCACCCCTGACATCGACGACAATGCCTATGTGGTGGTGGAGTACGACGACGGTGCCCGGGCCATGCTCGACTTGTGCATGTTCGCCGAGGCCACCCACAACCAGCAGGAATTCGCGGTGATGGGCGATGCCGGGAAAGTGGAAGCGCTCGTGCCAGAGCACATCGTGCGGATCGGGCGCCGAGGCGAGCATTCGATCGGAGCAGTCCAGACGGTGGCGACGCCGGTTGAGGCCGCGTATGCAGGGTTCCATCACGGGTCCAGCTTCGTGGAGCACCAGCGATTTCTGGAGGCGATCAGCACCGACGATCACCCTGATTCAAGGTCTCAATCGCTACAGGCGCTTGAAGCCGCCATGCTGTGTGTGGCCATGGGGGTTGCCGGACAGGAGTCCATGGCGACCGGGCTGCCGGTTGCTCTCGCCGATATCAGCCCTTGACCGAGCCGGCCAGCAGTCCCCGGACGAAGTGGCGCTGAAGGCTGAAGAACACGATCAGCGGCACGATCATGATCACGAACGCGGAGGCGAAGCGAAGCTGGAAGTTGGAACCCCGCTCGCCCACCAAATTGACCAGTGCCACCGTCATCGGCTCGTTGTCGGTGAGGAACACCGCGGCGATCAGGTAGTCGTTCCAGGTCCACAGGAACTGGAAGACGGCGAAGGCGGCCAGCGCTGGCCGGGCTAGGGGCACCACCAGCCGCCAGAAGATGGTGAAATGGCTGGCGCCGTCGATTAGGGCCGCCTCGAACACCTCGCGGGGGAGTTGGCTGACGAAGTTGTGCAGCAATAGCACGGCCAGCGGCAGCCCGAACGCGGTGTGGGTCAGCCACACCGCGGCTGCGGTGTTGGCCACCCCGACATCGGGAATCAGCACGAAGGTCCAGTCCAGTCCGGGGATGGTGAGCCGGGCGCCGTTATTGAACAACTGGAGCAGCGGCACGAAGGCCATCTGGTTGGGCAGGGCGATCATCGAGACCAGGGCGATGAAGAGCCAGTTGCGGCCTCGGAAGTCGATCCACGCAAACCCATAGGCGGCGAAGGCGGCGATGGCGATGGGGATGATGGTGGCCGGGACCACGATGGCGAGGGAGTTGAGAGCGAACTCCCACATAGACGGCTGCGCCGCGCTTTCCCGGAAGATGTCGCGGTAATTCTGGAGGGTCAGGTTGTTCAGGTCGTTCCAGGAGGTCCACCAGCCAGAGCTGTTGATGTCGGGCACCTTGCGGAACGACGATATGAACAGCCCGAACGTGGGCACGGTCCACACAACCACGATCAGCCACATCACCCAGCTTGGTGTGGTGGCCGCCAGTCGGCGCAGCCGCTGACCGGTGGGCATGAGCGCAGTATCGACGTTGCTCACTTCAACGCCCCTCGCCCGTGCTGGCCGATCACGACTTCAGCTCCGATTGGAGTCGGCGGATGTTGTAGATCATCACCGGCAGCACCAGGGCCAGCAGCACGACTGTGAACGCGCTGCTGGAGGTGAAGTTGCGGTCGCGGAGCTGGTCGAACATCTCGTTGGCCAGCACGTTGGTGCGGTTCGCCCCGTTGGTGGTGGCCTTCACCAGGTCGAAGACTTTGGTCACGATCACCATCAGCGTGGTGGTCACGACGATGATGGTGGGACGGATCTGGGGGACGATCACCCGCCAAAAGACCTGGACCTCGTTGGCCCCGTCCACCCGGGCCGCCTCGGTGAGCTCCTCGGGAACCGCTCGGATGGCGGCCGACAAAACGACCATGGCGAACCCGGTCTGGATCCACACCATGATGAACATGATCCAGAAGTTGTTCCACGGGATCATCGACGAGTTGATGAAGAATCCGCGGGGTTGGAATCCGATTCCCTGGAGGATGGCGTTGAGCAGCCCGGTCTGGTTGCCAGTGGGCTGCACCTCGTAGATGAAGTCCCAGATCACCGCGGCGCCCACCATAGAGATGGCCATGGGCATGAAGATCAAGGTCTTGGCCACCCGCTCGCCCCGAGCCCGCTCAGCCAGTATGGCCAGCAACAGCCCCAGCACGGTGGACAGCCCGGCCACGGTGACCACCCACCAGATGTTGTTCCACACAACGCCTTGCAGAGTGGACAGCGCGCCGAAAATGCCTAGACCGATGGCGAGGACCAGCATCGTGGAGGAGGTCGGCGACCCCCAGTCCATCTCCACGTCACCGCTGTGCAACCGGGCCCAGAGCCAGCCTCCCACGACAACAGCGGCCACCGCAGCGACGATCACCAGGGTGACCCGGCTCGACACCATCACCGTGAGTACATCCACTATCTCCGACCGGTTCGGCTCGCGGACCAGTGACTCCACGAAGCCGGCCAGGGTGGCCATCCCAACGATGGCGGCCGCAAGGCCCAGCACCTTCATGGTGCGTCGGGCCATCTTGACCCGTAGCGGTCCGCCGACGATGCGTGATGCGCTGGCCCAAGCGGCCACTACTGCGACCGCGGCGGCGGCCAAGCCGATGATGAACAGGCGGCTGGTGAAAATCGAAACCCATCCGTCGATAGAGAAGAAAGTGTCATCGGTGAAGATCTCCTCGTAGTGCTGGATGGTGAAGCCGGGCTCGCGGCCTCTCGACCCATTCTTGAACGACAGCCACATGGTCCGAAATCCGGGAATGACCAGCCCACCGGTGACGAACAGCAGGGCCGGTCCCACGAAGACCCAGGGTCTCAGCCGGGCCTCTATGCGGATGCGCCGATCCAGCACCGGGACTAGTGCGCGCCCGCCAGCGGAGCTCAGGGCTGCGCCGACGAGCCCGCCGATGACGATTGCCAGCCACCCCTCGTCAAACGGGCCTCCGAGGCCAGGACCTCGGGGCACCCATCCGTTGTGCTGAAGCACAGATCCGGCTATGAGGCCGAGCACTCCGCCGATGCTGGCCGTGAATGCAGCCCACCGGTTGAGGGCCGAATCGACGGTTCGGTCGGCGCCGATGAACAGCACCGCGGTCACGGCCAGAGCCCCGGCGACGCTGATGAGCATGGTGACGATCTGGCCCATGACGTCCTTACCCTACGCGCTGGCTATTCGTCGCTGCGTGAACGCGACGTGGCCGGGGGCTAAAACGCCCCCGGCCACGGTCAGAGGTGGCCCGTCGCTAGCGACTGGTCTGTCGGCATTCGCCTACGGCCACGCGTTCTCGGTGTCGTCAGCGAACTCTTGGGCGGTCTTTGAACCCGACACGTAGTCGGTACCGGAGCGCCAGAACTCGCCGGCGCCAACTTCACCGGGCATGAGGTCGGAAGCGTCGAACCGGAACGGGTCGGCGCTCACCAGGATGTCGGCCAGGCCGCGGTCGAAGTCCGAGCTGTACAGCGAGGTGTCGTGCTCGCGGTTGGGCGACAGGAATCCGCCCTTGTCAGCCATGATCCGGGCATTGGCGTATTCGGCGGTGCCGATGTACTCCATCACCGCCAGGGTCTCGGGCTTGTCGGTGAAGGCCACCGCGTGGGTTCCCGCGCCGAGCACGACTGTGCCGAACTCATCGCTGACGGTCGGCAGGTAGAACACGTTGACGTCACCGTTGGGGCCAAGTGAAGCGCCGACCTCGGTGTAGAAGGCCCCGGCGAAGCTGGCCTGACGGTGCAGCACGCAGTCGCCGTCGACGATTGGCAGGGAGGCCTCTTTGAAGCCGGTGGCCGCGATCAAGTCGCGTCCGCCGAGCACATTGCCCTCTTCGAACCAGATGTCGCCCACGAACTCGGCCACTTCGACCACCCGAGGATCGTTGAACGGAATGTCATGGGACACCCACTGGTCATAGACGTCGGGGCCCTGGAGGCGGAGCATCATGTCCTCCATCCAGTCGGTGAACACCCAGCCGGTGGCGTCGCCCGAACCAATGCCGATGCACCAGGGGGCGAGACCGTCAGCCTTGATCTGGTCGGTCAGCGCATCAAGCTCGGCCCAGGTGCTGGGAACCTCGTAGCCGTTCTCAGCAAACAGCGGCGGGCTGTACCACACCAGGCTCTTCACGTCGCCCTTGTTGGGCACGCCGTACACCTGTCCGCCGGTGGTGGCCAGGTCGAACCAGAACGGGTCATACGCTCCGCTGATGTTGTCGAGCAGCGACTGCGGCAGGGCCACGGCATCGCCGGACTCACCGAACTGAATGATGCGTCCCGGCTGGGGGATGATCACGATGTCAGGCGGGTTGCCGCCTTCCAGAGCCAAGTTCAGCTCGGTGGTGGCGTCCCGGGTGCCGGAATACTGCACTTCGATGCCGGTGCGAGCCTCGAACGGCTCGAAGCCTGCCAAGAAGCCCTCGGCTTCCGGGCCGGTTTCTGGGCCGAGGATATTGACCACAGTCCCGGCCAGGGGCATGTCGTCTTCTTCCTCCATCGGCTCCTCAGGGGCCATAGGCTCTTCCGTTGCCATGGGCTCTTCAGTAGCTGCCGCCGGAGCGGGCGTGGAAGCTGCCGGTGCGTCATCGTCGTCGTTGCCGCAAGCGGCGGCCACCAGGGCCATCGCGAATAACACGGCGATGAGCGCGAACAGTCTTGACTTGGTTCTCATTTCTGGGATTCCCTCCGGATTAGCAAGGATTTTGCTGGAAAACAGCACGCTACTGCCGAGAATCTGTTCGGTGCAACGTGCCAGGCAGATGGGCCGGATCGGGCGGCGAAGTCCAGTGGTGGCAAGCTATACCCGTGCCCTGGTGCGAGCCCTGCGACCGGTTCTGGAACCCCGCCTCAGTGACCGAGGCGGGGGAGTGCCCCACCTGCGGCACCCCGGTGGACACGCCAGTTGAGATCCCGCCCAACATGGATTCCGCCGCTCGCCAAAAGGTCCCCTGGCACTTCTGGGTCGCCATCACCGCCGCCGGCATCTACCTGGCCTGGCGCGCCATCCAAGGCATCGGCCTTCTGTTCTGAGGGGGAGTGCTCCATTTCGAGTTCGCCGATTGGCCAAAACGGATCTGTCACTGCCGATTCGTAGAGTTGAACCATGCGGCAGATTTCCCTTCCGGGGAGCAGGTCTTGGTCTACGGTGGCCGATATGGCCAGCTTGCCGCGGCCGCGTACCAACGGCGCGATGAACACGCTGCTGGCTGAAGACACCCCAGCGCACGACTGGTATCGCTTTGTGCTGTCGTTTCCGCCCCATCTTGTGCGCGACTATCTACAGCGTTTCGGTCTGGGGCCGGGCACCCGTGTCCTCGATCCGTTCTGCGGTACCGGGACGACTCTGGTGGAGGCAAAAAAGCTCGGTGTGCCGAGTTGCGGTCTTGAAGCGGTGGCGGTTTCTCGGCTTGCTGCCTCCACCAAAGTCAATTGGGCACCAGACCCGGACGGCTTAATGGGCCACGCAGAACTTGTCGCGGAAAAGGCGCTGGCTTCGTTGGCTGCTGACCGCATCTCGGACCAGCCGATGGCTTCGGTGCCTGGGGGTGTGAGGCTCCGGTCGCTGCCTGCACAAAGCGCCAAGCTCCTGCTCAAGGACTCCATCAGCGCGCTACCTCTCCACAAAGTGCTTGTGTTGAAGGAAGCGATAGAGGGCGAGCATGACACATCGTTCGCCGACCACGAGAGGCTTGCCCTCGCTCGTATTTTGCCGACAGAAGTGGGGAACCTGCGATTCGGCCCTGAGGTGGGCGTCGGATCGATCAAGCGCGACGCCGCGGTGGTTTCAGCCTGGTTGGCACGTATGCGGTCCATTTGCGACGATCTGCGCCAGCTTCAACCCCTTGACGCAACACCAGCAGATGCCAAAAACGGGGATGCTCGCATAATCGGCCAGAGTGTTGAGCCCAATAGCGTCGATGCGGTCATTACGTCGCCTCCGTACCCCAATGAAAAGGATTACTCGCGGACCGTTCGCCTCGAGTCGGTGCTGCTTGGCTACTTGACCAGCAGGGCAGACCTCCAGGCGATGAAGCGGGGCTTAGTGCGCTCCAACACACGCGGTGTCTACCGCGACGACGAAGATGATGCTTGGGTCAGCGACAACGCCGAGGTAGAACGGATTGCCAAAGCCATTGAAGCCCGCCGCATCGAGCTCGGCAAGGAGTCCGGTTTTGAGCGCATGTACCACAGAGTCACCAGACTCTATTTCGGTGGCATGGCACGGCACCTCGTGTCGCTGAGCCATGTACTCAAACCTGGTGCCCGTTTGGCGTATGTCGTCGGTGACCAAGCCTCCTATTTGAGAATCATGATCCGCACCGGGCATCTACTGGCAGAGATTGCAGAGCGTGCCGGATACGAGGTGGAGTCGATCGACCTGTTCCGCACCCGCCAAGCCACCGCTACACGAGACCAGCTTCGTGAGGAAGTACTGGTTTTAAGGTGGCCTGGCACCGCTTCCAGCAGTCCCAAACGATGAGGCGTCCGCAGGTTCGGGCCCCGGCTGTTGCATGACATGTCTGGGAAGACGGCCAGCCTGGCTCAACAACTCATCGAGAAAATCTTTGTCGAGCGGTATCGGCCCGGCATGCAAGAGGTGTCCTTCACACGTGATGATCTGATAGCCGCGGCACGGGACATCGGGGCGAACCGACCGAAGAATATCGGGGATATCGTCTACTCATTGCGCTACCGGGCATCACTCCCTGAGATGATTCAGCAGGAGGCACCGTCGGGCCGTGAGTGGGCGATATTTCCTGGCGGCAACGCTGTCTACACACTGCGAACTGTCCCCTTCAACCTCATTGAGCCACGGCAGGGTCTGCGAACGATACGGCTTCCCGACTCAACTCCAGGGGTCATATCCAGGTACTCGCTCACAGATGAGCAGGCATTGTTGGCCCGCGTCCGCTACAACCGACTGCTCGACGTATTCACCGGACTGGCGTGCTATCCCCTCCAAAGCCATCTCCGGACAAGCATCACGATCTCCAACGCCATCGACGGAACGCCCAGCAGTTCCCAGGTCGAGACCGACGACTTGTATGTCGGTCTCGACAAGCACGGCGCTCACCACATCCTTCCCGTGCAGGCGAAAGGAGGCTCTGATGCTCTGAGCGTGATCCAGGTCTGGCAGGATTTTCGAGTTGCCGAGCAGAAATTCTCTGCTCTGATTGCTCGACCGGTTGCAGCGCAGTTTCTCGAAGACGGCGTGATAGCCCTCTTCGAGTTCGAAGAAACCAACGACCAGATCACCATCATCCGCGAGCACCACTACAACCTTGTGTCTCCCGAAGAACTCGACCCCGCAGAACTCGCCGCCTACCGGACCACGGCAGAAAGCGCTTCTCCCTGAAGGCACGATACTGAGCCCGTCGGCGCTACTCGCCGGGCTTTGTGACGTCTAGGACAATGACGGAGATCTTGCGGGCTTCGTCGGGGGTCAGTTCTTTCTCAAGCCGCTGTTGCAACTCTTCGGCTGTGGTGGGGCGATGCCCGGTCGGCGGGGGAGTGATCTTGGGGTCTTCGAGGCCGAACCAGAGCGGCACGTAGATTCCGTGCCCGTCAGTCGCCGGGTCTTTGGCGTATTGGTCGATGAGCTGATCGCGTAGTCCGCTCCACAGGCTGTCGTTGGTGTCCTTCTTCAATTCGATGGGGATGTTGAAATCGCCGATGCTCACGGTGATGTCGGCCCTGGTACCTGCGGCGTAGCTTCGCTCTGGCTCCGCGGTGACTCCAGATGGGAGCTCATTCCGCAAAAAGTCGAGGATGGCGTCCCGGCAAGACTCCTCAGGCTTCGAACTATCCGGGCGGCCATAGGAGTCTTCGTTCCAGAACGGTCGCCACATATTGCTGTTGTCACCCCGCAGTCGAAGGCAGAGTTCATTTATGCGCTCCGTCACCAGCGCCGCCAAATCAGCAGCATTTGCTGGCGGTCCGTTGTCGAGCGTGTGCTGCACCTGTTCCATGCTGGGGTGAACGTACGAGGCATCTCCGATGAGAACCCTCTGGCTCTCCAACGTGCGCTTGAGGTAATTCTGCCACTCAGCTAGCTCCGGATCGTCTACCAGGTTGGCCAATGCCTGATGGGCCTCGTTGCCCGACAGGGAGCCAAGTCGGGCAATCAGACTCGCTACACGATCGGATGCGTCCACTTCCAGGGTTACTAGCCCGTTCACCATGAGCGGGCCATAGAGGCGGCCCAGCATCTGAATGACATCCATCAACAAAGCGGGCTCCGAGCAGTTCCCCATTTCAGAGGCACCACGCAAGAACTCAGCCAAGTGCCTGGTTCGGTCGTTGTTGTAGCCAACGAACTCTCTCAGCGACTGTCGGTGCTCTTGGGGAGAAAGCAAGGAGTTCACCGCCAGCCACCTGACTCGCTGGGCGTCCGTGGCGCTCTTGGCTTTGAGTTTCTTCTCGACCAGAGCAGACAGCGCGGCAGTGTCGGGGTATCGCAACGCTTGGCCTAACAGTCGGTCGAGCAGCGGCATCTGCTGGCTGGCGGCTCGAACCGACAATGCTCTCAGCAATCTGATCCTGATTTTGTGGATTCGGTCCTCTAATCCGCCAACTCGATCAAGGTCGTTGAGGCCCGGCGGGTGAACCTCTCCTGCTCGAAGTGCTGCAACTGCACACTGGTACAGCACCTCGAGAACCGGATCGGGATTCTGGGACAGCCAGCGGTCATGGCAAAGCGCAGTGGCATCCTGCGTGGGCGTGTCAGCTACGCAGTAGCGAATGGCTAAGGCCTTTCGCTTGCGCTCGTCGTCGAGCGCATCTAGGCGCGTTGGGCTATCGGTTTGAAGCATGTTCATACTGGCGAGAACGGGGTAGGCCAGGTTGTGGTGTCGGGACTCAGAAGAAAGCGAGATCGTAGTTTCGGCGTCGGGCAAATCTTCCCTAAACACCGACCCCTGCAGCGCTGTAAGAACAGCATCGACTAGCAGGACATCACCGCCGACAAACTCGCTTATGCGTTCCTTCGGCAGCGCCCGTTCTTCCACTTCAATGAACAAGGCGAAATAGACCTTGGCCAAATTATGCAGGATGTGTGGAGCAGCGCGATTCTCGCGCAATTCGACTTCGATGGAGCGCAAGAGAGCTTGCCAGTCTGCTACCTGTTGGCGCCTTTCAGCGTCGTACTGGGCCAGTCGATCATCTAGTTCGCGCTTCCACTCGCTGATCTCGTCTCGTGGTGGTGGCGGATTGCGGAGTTGGTCGAGTCGGGTGGCCAAGAGGTCGTGCCCCTTAGTTCGACTATCCAAGAATTCAAGCGTCAGGCCTTCGCTGATCGATGGATCCTCCAGCGAGCGGTATGACTGCCTGAGGAGTTCTTGGGCCGCGAACGGCTCAGTATCCACGAGATCCATCGCCTTCTCCAAGCACCACGGTCCAAAGTCGGCAGGAGGCTTGCTCCGATGCAGGGCATTGCAATTCCAGTGTTCGTAGGTTTCGTTGCGCTCGTTTGATTCATGTCGCTTGATCCAAGTCAAAAAGACTGATTTCTGGGTATGGGGGCGAACTTCCAACCAGGTCCTTATCTGCTGAGCCGCCTCCTCGCCTACAGATCGCAATATCTGAGACCGCCTTGGGGTTTCTAGCCAGTCATAGAGTCGCGAGGCGCCAAGACCATCCCCCCACACTTCCAAGCCCCGGTCCAGCAGCAGGAAGAAAAGGTCCTCAAAACGGGCCTGCTCCAGCGCAGCTGACAGCTGAGAACGGTTCCTGCAGAAGGAGTCAAGCAATTCGGCGATGTGTTTATCGGAGGACAGATTCAAAAGGTCGAAGCGCCAGAAACGGGCGAAGTGGCCGAAGTAGTTGGGCCGATTTCGGGATGTGACGTACTTCCATACTTCAGAGGGGGGCACCCAGGTCGGGTAGAGATACCTCAACAGGTCTCCGCGGAGGTCGTCATCTGGATCGGAAACTGTGCGATTGTGGATATCTTCGAGAAACCGCAGAAGGGTATGTGCCTTCGCATCTCCGTCGGGGGCGATATGCAAGTAAGCCCTTAAGGATGATTCCCTGACGTGCGGTGGCCATGTGGGATCTCTCAGGATTACCAAAAGGTCGGACTCAAGGTCCGCTTGGGACAGCAGTTCCGGCTCATCAGCCTCCGAGAGCACTCGCAGGATGAACTCCATGACGCGGTCTTGTTGGTATCCCGTTTCCAGGCTGCTGATGAGTTCCCTAATGGAGTCAGCCATGTCGGCTGATGCCAACGACCGGAAAGCCCATGCTGTGTTGTCCCGAAATCCGTCGACCCTTCCGTCTCGCCCTTCGTGGCCGAAAAGGGACCCTTGGTCGGCAAAAGTGGCCAGCGACTTCAGCAGGGAACCTTTCTCGTCAGTGGAAAAATCGCCCATGTCCCCGTAGAGGCCGACGCCCACGGGATCGGCGTCGATGAGCAATTGGCGTGCGTCAGGAGAAAGGGCCGCGAGCCACGCGGACAGACCCCTTAGCGGGGTTACTACTCGGCCGTCACTGGGGCTGGTCATCAACGCCACCACCCTTGAGGCCGGTAGTCCATTGTCGATCAGCCTTGCGAGGTAGCGGCCTCCCAGGAACTCGCCAATGTGTCGGTGAAGCGGGCTTTGGCCCTGTTCTTCCGCGCCGGTGAACAGCCTCGTCTTGAGCGCTCGCTCCAAGTATTCCTGAGTCAGGGGAGCAGGTACGACGCTGATCTCGTTGAGGTGTGCAAGAGGACTGACGTTGGCGACGGGGACTGACAAAAAGCCTGGTAGATCGGCCAAGAGGTACAAGGCAGACAAGTATCCGGCGCCGTCTAGAACACACTCTGTTTGAACGGAGGCAGCACCGACAAGGTGCTCCGAGTTTTGCTCTTCGGCCATCCTCTTGCAGGCCATCTCGAACGTTGCCAACCGGCCCTCGGGCCAGTTGCCGTCCATTGTTGCCTCAGCCAACATGATCAAGGTCTGCGGGTTGTACAACAGCGCGCCGAGACTGGGACTCCGAGCCTTGTCCATGAAGTCCTGTATGGCGATGGGACTCAGTCGGGTACTCAGGAACTCTCCGACTTCCTCATCGCTCAGCGGATCAAGCCGCAGCACGGTGATCTGCGTGTTGGGGGAGATAGCGGTCAAGCTCTGGAGGTCGTTAGCGCCAAGCCAGTCAGCCTCACGACACGAAATGCGGAAGCTTGGCCGACCAAGCTGGTCGAGCTGGCCGCGGACCACGTCCAATGGGGTGCGGGCATCTCGGACTCCGGCTCGCACCTCATCAAGTCCGTCGATGAAGAGGGTCTTGCCCTGCCACTCGGGGTGAGAGCCTACCGGGAACGTGATGAAGTCCCGTGCGCTCACATAAACGGCGGTGTCGCCTAGCGCCTCTCGCTCTGTCTTGAACTCGGTCGTCTTTCCTGAGCCGGGATCTCCGAGTAGCACAAAGGCGTCTCTGTTCCTGAAGAAGTTGAGAGGCTGTGAGGCCTCGGCCGTTCCGCCCAGGCTCACCTCAGTACAAGTACGGGGGACGTAGGTGGTCATGTCTCGTCGATCCAGTAGTCGGGGGGCACGGACAGGAACTCGTGGAGAGGCACACCCGAATCTCCGACGACGATGGTGTTCTTGGGCTGGAACCGGCGCTGGAACTCCGACAGCCCTCTGGTTGCAACAGGGGATTGACCGCTCTTCACCTCGATGCCAACCAGACTTGATCCGCGCTCGAGAACAAAATCGACCTCGAGGTCCCGGTCTCGCCAGTACTTGACTTCGGTTCTTGACGAGGCGGCGTTCAAGAGGTGGGCGCCCACACTGCTCTCCACCAAGCGACCCCAGTGGGTGCGATCAGCACGGGCTTCATCAAAGCTCAGGCCGTAAACCGCGGACATCAACGCGGTGTTGAAGACGTTGAGCTTCGGCGTTGGGACTTTGGATGATGTCGGGCGGTTGGCATACTTCGGCAGTCCAGCGATCATACTGACGCGAGAAAGAAGGTCGAGGTACCGCGTGAGCGTGGTGGTGTTGCCGGCGTCTTGCAGGTAGCCCAACAGCTTGGTGTAGGAGACCTCCTGGCCCGAATAGCGCGCTCCGAGGTCGAACAGCCGCTTGAGGAGTTCCGGCTTGTCCACCCTGACCAGCGAGAGAACGTCTTGTTCGATGGTTGGGACGATGAACGCGCTGCGCACGTAGTCGCTCCAACGGTTGGTGTCGGCGATCCAGGCCGCGGCGCCGGGGTAGCCCCCGAAATGGATGTATTCATCCAAGCTGAGGTCGAATGCTTCCGACATCTCTGCAAATGACCAATGGGTGAACCGGATGGGCTCGAAACGGCCAGCCAGGCTTTCGGTCAATCCAGCTCGCATCAAGATCGGGGCCGATCCGAGGAGCACCACGTGCAAGGGACAGTCATTCCAGCGGTCTTCATCCCAGAGTTTCTTGACGAGACTCGACCAGCGGTCGATTCGTTGAATCTCATCCAGGACGAGGACGAATCCCGTGGGAGAGCGCACAGCCTCTTGGCGGCAGTACTCCCAGGCCTCGATGAGCTGCTGCTCATCAGCCTGAGGTACCACGGAGAACACGCTCCCCGTTTCCTCTGTTGGAGGAGGAAGGCTCGCTCTGGGCAGCGAAGGCTTCACGACTTCAATTTGCGGTTCAATTGACACATACCAAGATTCCTGCTCGATAGATGAAAGCGCTTGGCGCACCGCCGTCGTCTTGCCGCTTTGACGGGGGCCGAAAATCGCTACCAATGCACGGGGTTGCTCTGACAGCCTGCTAATGAGCGTGTCGACTTGCGCCCGACGAAACTCGGCCATATCGACAGGATAGCAAGTTCAATTATTCACTTCAGTAAAATTACTCAAGAGAATAATCACACTAGAGGGAACTTCTGTCGGCGGAATTGATGCTGCCACCCGCAGGCTGCGCAAGAAGCGGGGGTTGCGAATCCTGTAGGTTCGGGGGATGTCAAGACTCGTGGATGGTGTTCCAGCTTGTCCAGGGAAGGGTGATCATGACTGGTGGAAGCGGCGGAAGTGGGATCAATGTAGGGGTGACAGCGGTCTCGAAGTTCAACTCGATTGGTGTGGCTGCCATCGCGGGGATCAACGCCATTGGTGCAGCAGCAGTGGCTTTCCTCAACGCGATGGGGCTCGTCACCTTTGGGGCGGTGAACTCGATGGGCCTGGTCACCATCGGCGGTGTGAACTCGGTCGGCCTGGTTGCCATCGGCGGTGTGAACTCCATCGGCCTCGTCGCTGTCGGAGGCGTCAACAGCGCCGGTCTCGTCGCCATTGGAGCGGGGTCAACTACCAGCCTCGTGTAGCCCGACCCCCACAGTCAGGCGCCAAGTCGGTCTTGGCACGGCGCAATGGCGATCATGGCAAGCGAGTCGCTAGATGTAATGCCCATGGACCTTGTTGACGGTTCGGGTCCTTTGATGGGTTGAGCCTCCGTGGCAGTGTGGGTCTGTTGTGATCCCGGACTGCGAACGGAGGCTCAGTGAACGACAGTAGTGCAGCGACAGCTCGGAGGGGTGCG
>JAJEIJ010000035.1:0-52458 GCA_022827725.1 Acidimicrobiia bacterium | reverse complement strand
AAGGAGGCCGCTTGGGACGGGCCTTCCCAGTCACCTCGGTCTCGGCCACCCCGATCATCGGAACGACCCCCAGAATCGCGGTCGTCGCTGCTGTCGTCGCCGGTCAACTTGAGGCTGATCTTGCCGTTGGGATCGATGTCCTCCACGACAACCTCGAGGTCATCGCCCAAGGCCACCACGTCCTCAACCCGCTCCACGCGGCGACCTCGACCGAGCTTGGATATATGGACCAAGCCATCGCGACCGGGAAGGATGTTCACAAACGCCCCGAAGGCGGTGATGTTCACCACCTTTCCGTTGTAGACCTCACCCACGTCGGCGGTCGGCGGATCCAAGATCAAGCGGATTTGGCGCTCGGCCTCGTCGACCTTGTCCCGGTCGGGCGAGGAGATGGTGACGATGCCGGCGTCTTGGGCGTCGTCCACGTTCACCTCAGCCCCGGTCTCGGCCTGGATCGTGTTGATGACCTTGCCCTTGGGCCCGATCACCTCGCCGATCTTGTCCAGCGGGATCTCGAACTTGATGATCTTGGGAGCGGTGGGCCGAACGTCATCTCGGGGAGCGTCGATAGCCCCGGCCATGACCTCCAGAATCTTGAGCCGGGCGTCTCGAGCCTGGTTGAGCGCTCCGGCCAGCACATCGGCGGGCAGCCCATCGATCTTGGTATCGAGCTGCAAGGCGGTTACGAAGTCGGCGGTGCCCGCCACCTTGAAGTCCATGTCGCCGAAGGCGTCTTCGGCGCCCAGAATGTCGGTGAGCGTGGTGTACCGACCCTCATGGAAGACCAAACCCATGGCGATGCCGGCCACCGGGGCCTTTATGGGCACGCCCGCGTCCATGAGCGACAGCGTGGACGAGCACACCGAGCCCATCGAGGTTGAGCCGTTGGACGAGAGCACCTCCGACACCAGGCGCAACGTGTAGGGGAACTCGTCCATGCTGGGGATCACCGGCACCAACGCCTTCTCCGCCAGGGCACCGTGACCGATCTCCCGGCGCTTGGGGCCCCGCATGAAGCCGGTCTCTCCCGTGGAGTAGGGCGGGAAGTTGTAGTGGTGTATGTAGCGCTTCTTGTCGATGGGATCGATCCCGTCGATCATCTGGTCCATCCGGGCCGTGCCCAGCGTGGTGATGTTCAACACCTGGGTCTCGCCCCGCTCAAACAGCCCTGAGCCGTGGGCGGTCTCCACCACCCCCACATCAGAGCCCAGCGGCCGGAGATCGGCCGCGGCCCGGCCGTCGATTCGCACACCGTCGTGAACGATGCGGTTGCGCACGATGCTCTTGGTGAGCGAGCGGACGGCGGCCGAAATCTGCTTGTCGGCGCCCTCCAACTCGGCGAACCGGTCGGCGAGTGCGGAAGCGATCTCCTCTTTGGCCTGCGACTCGGCCTCCTGGCGCTCGGTCTTGTCGGCAATCGACATCGCCGCGGCCAACTTCTCGGCGCCGATCTCGGCCACCGCCGCTTCCACCTCGGGGGCGTAGTCCACCTGGAGGTCGTATTCCATGGGGGGCTTCACCCCGGCAGTGGCAATGAGACGGCGCTGGAGACCCACTGCCTCTTTGATCCACTCCTTGGATCGCTCTAAACCCTCGGCCAACGCGGCCTCATCCACCTTGGGGGCGCCATTGCTGTAGTGCTCCCAGCCGGCCTCGGTGCCGTTGGCCTCCACCATCATGATTGCCACGTCGCCGTCGTCCAGAACCCGTCCGGCAACCACCATCTCGAAGGTGGACTCAGCACCCTCGGCATAGGTGGGGTGGGGAATCCACTCCCCATCGGCACTGTGGGCCACCCGCACCGCGCCGATCGGGCCGGCGAACGGGATGCCCGAGATGCTCAGCGCAGCCGATGCCCCGTTGATGGCAATCACGTCATAGGGGTTCTCCTGGTCGGCGCCCAGAACGGTTCCGACGATGTGGATCTCGTTGCGGAACCCGTCGGGAAACGAGGGCCGCAGCGGTCGATCGATGAGGCGACACGTCAGGATGGCCGACTCGGGGGCCCGACCCTCCCGGCGGAAGAACGAGCCCGGGATCTTGCCCGCGGCATACATCCGCTCTTCGATGTCGACGGTGAGGGGGAAGAAGTCGACCCCCTCGCGAACACGACGGGCAGCCGTCGCGGTCACCAGGATGGTGGTGTCGCCCATGCGAGCGACTACGGCACCGTCGGCCTGTCCGGCCAGACGACCTGCCTCAAAAGACAGGGTTTTGTTCTCGGCACCGCTGACTACGGCCGAGACGGTGATGGCTTCCGCCATTTTTGCTCCTCTCCGGACCACGCGTGGTCCGAGCGGGCCGGACGGAGCCAGTTCCCAGTTGGAGAGGCCCAGCCTGACTCGGCCCCTTCAACTGGCAGCTGGCCTCTCTCTAGGCCCGCTTATCTGTTTTCTGTCGGTCGCCCGGGCGACACCCACTTCTCAGCGGCGCAACACACTCAGCGTCGAAGGCCGAGATCGGCGATGATGCCTCGGTACCGCTCAACATCGTTGTCCTTGACGTAGTCGAGCAGCCGGCGCCGTCGGCCCACCATCATCAGCAAGCCCCGCCTGCTGTGGTGGTCCTTGACGTGAACCTTCAGGTGTTCGGTGAGGTGGTCGATCCGCTCAGTGAGCAATGCGATCTGAACCTCAGGCGAGCCTGTATCGGTGTCGTGCAGGCGACGCTTCTCGATTGTCGCGGTCTTTGACGGTAGCTTCTCGGCCATCCCTACTCAGTGTGTCCGTCGGTCGGAAAGAGGGCGATTGCACTGCTCCATGTCATTTGAGGCTGTGCCTATGCCCGGGGGACCCGTTCAAGCTACCACCCCAAGGGCCAAAACACCTACCTGAGCGTTGTGAGGGATACTGGAGCCATGAAGGTGGTGTCCTTCGGAAGCCTCAACTACGACCTGTCTATCTGGATGGACCGGCTTCCGGGCCCAGACGAGACGTTGAGAGCCCAGCGAATGGAAGCGTTCTCCGGGGGCAAGGGGGCCAACCAGGCAACGGCTGCGGCCCGCCTTGGGGCCGAGGCGCACATGGTGGGTTGTGTGGGGGACGACGACCGGGGCCGCTGGTTGCTGTCGGTGCTCAACAGCAGCGGTGTGGACACCAGTCTCATCCGCGTCTCTGAAGAACCCACTGGCACGGCGGTGCCGCTCATCACCCCGGCCGATGTCTCTATCGTCATTGTGGCCGGGGCCAACGCCAGCACCGGGGCTGCCGATGCTGACGCGGCCACAGAGGTCATCGCCGCCGCCGATGTGCTGTTGCTGCAAGGCGAAGTGGGGGCGGCTGGGGCTCGGCGGGCCGCCCAGGCCGCCCGGTCGGGGGGAACCGCGGTGGTGTTCAACCCTGCTCCAGTAGACCCATTTCTCGTCGAGGCCGTCGTGCCGCTCACCGATGTCTTGGTGGTGAACCGAGCAGAGCAAGTCCAGATCGACGCGATCGGCCCGGAAACAGGCCAATGCGACACGGTCATCACCTTGGGCAGCCGGGGAGCTCAAGTGGGCGAGGTTGTGGTTCCCCCCTACCCCGCAGACGTGGTGGATCCCACCGGCGCGGGAGATGCCTTCTGCGGAGCCTTGGGCGTTGCCCTGGCTGAAGAGCGCCCCCTTATCGAAGCCGTCCGCTTCGCCAATGCCGCCGGCGCCCTCGCCGTTGCCACCCCCGGCGCCCAACCCTCCATGCCCACAAGGGGCGCAGTCAACGACCTACTCGATGGCCACCGCTAACCGCGGTTGAGGGCGGGCATCACGTGGGTGGCGGTAAGGCGGATGCTCTCCACGACCTTGTCATGGGGGATGGCGTAGGGGTTCATCATGCACAGAAGCAGGTCGATGCCGAGGTCGGCAAAGCCCTGGCATAACTCGATGCACTGGTCGGGGTCACCGGCAATGGCCACGCCCTGTTCCACTAGGTCCTCGATGCTGAATGTGGTGTCCCAGTCGGCTTCCGCGGTCATTCCGGGGAGATACCGCAAGTAGTTCCAGTCGCCGAGATCGGCGCCCTCTTCCTGGAGCATCTCGGCCACGCTGCCCACCAGCTTGAATGCCACCGTGGGATACCACCAGAACGATTCTCGGGCGTTCTCGTAGGCCTCGGCCGTGGTGGGTGCGCAGTGAAACATGGCGAAGGTGGCCACCCGGTCGTTCACAAAGCCGCCCACCGGATTCTGGCAGGCCTCCACCGCCTCGCGGTACAGGTCAACCCGCAGGGCCAACTCCTCCAGCGATACCCCCGCACTGAATGACAGCAAGCCCATTCCCATCTCCCCCACCAGTTGATGGGTCTCGCGGCTGCCGGTGGCGGCCCACAGGGGAGGATGGGGTTTCTGCACCGGCTTGGGCAGAACCCGACGGCGGGGCATCGACCAATGCTGACCCTGGAACTCATGCTCGTCGTTCAGCCAGCAGCCGGCGATGTGCTCGACCGCCTCAGCCCACATGGCCCTGGTCTCCCGGGGGTCGATCCCGAATCCCTCGAGCTCAGCTCGGGTAGTGGAGCGGCCGGTGCCGAACTCCACCCGCCCCCCGCTGATCACATCCAGCGTGGCGGCCGACTCGGCGCTGCGAACCGGGTGGTTGTAGGGCTTGGGCGTCAAGCGCACGCCATAGCCCAACCGAATCCGCTCGGTGAGCGCAGCCACCGCCCCGTAGAGCACCTCGGGATTGGAGCTGTGGGACATCTCCTCCAGAAAGTGGTGCTCTACCGTCCAAAAGCTGTGATACCCGAGTTGGTCGGCCAGCACTGCCTGCTGGATGAGCTCCTTATACCGAAGCTGCTCGCTGTCGTGGTGCCACGGCCGAGGTACGGGAATTTCCGAGAAAAGAGCTAACTCCATACGAGTCAGAGGGAAGGTTCCGCCATCAAGATTTCCCGGGACAAGGCGACGTCGATGCGGAGCTGTTTCACCAGGGGTTCGATGCCGTCAAAACGGTGCTCGCTTCTCAGCAACTCCACAAACTCGACTCTGGCCTCTTCGCCGTAGAGGTCTCCCTCGAAATCCAGGAGATGCGCCTCCAACAGCGATTGCTGGGCGTGCTCGTAGAACGTGGGCCGCCGGCCGATGTTTATGGCCGCCATGTACCGGGACCCGTCGGGGCGGGTGTACCAGCCGGCGTAGACCGCGTCGGCGGGCCAGGCCATGGCCATGGACACCGGGATGTTGGCGGTGGGAAATCCGATGGTCATCCCCCGCCGATCCCCCAGCACCACCTTGCCCCTGATCTCGTGGTACCGCCCCAGCATCGCCGCCGCCGTGCGGACATCCCCGCCAGCCAGCGCCCGGCGCACGGCAGTTGAGGACACCGGCTCGGGCCATTTGTCATCATGATGAAGGAGCTTCACTGCGTGAACCTCGAAGCCCATCTCCATGCCGAATTTCCGCAATGTGTCGATGTTTCCCAGACGCGCCCGGCCGAAGTGGAAGTCTTCGCCCACCACCACGCTCCGAACCTGAAGCCTCCTCACAAACACCTCGCGCACAAAGTCTTCCGGCATCGTGTGGGCTCGGTCGGGAGAGAACTCAATCAGGTACACGTATTCGATGCCGGCCGCTTCAAGCAGCTCCAGCTTCTGATCGAGGGAATTCAGAAGCTTGGGGGCGTTCTCCGGCCGCAACACCAGCGCTGGATGGCGGTCGAACGTGACCACTGCGGGGGCCACACCCAGTCGATTTGCTTCGGAGAGAAGCTGATTGATCACCGCCTGATGTCCGACATGGACACCGTCGTACACCCCGATACTGGCCGCGGTTTCCTCAATGCCTTCGAAGCGGCCAAAGTCCTCGATGACCTGCACCGCTCTGCACGGTAGCGGGCGAAGCCTCAGAGTGGACAATCCCGGTCACGCCAACGACGAGCTCACCGGCTCTCACTGGGGGATTACCACTGCCGGTTTGACCAAGCCAGGGAGATGGGCCTCGTACACGGCCAGGAGGTGGCCTCGTGGTCCGAGCACAGCCCACGGACCTTCTCCCTCCGCCGACAGCTCATCGGCTGCCAACACCTGTCCGCTCCCCACTCTCTGGCCCAAAGCCTCGTCGATCGACACCGCGGGGTAGTCCCGCAAGGCCTCCGCCATAGTCAAGAGCACCGGCGCGTCCACCGGCCGGGCATCGTCGACTGCGAACGAGCCGATGGCTATTCGCCGCAACGCCCGAAGGTGTCCGCCGCCCCCCAAGGCAGTGCCGATGTCGGCGGCCAACGAGCGGATATACGTTCCCGAGGAGCAGGTGACCTCCATCCGGTAAACCCCGGTGTCAGCATCCAACGGGGCAACCGCCAGTTCATGGACGGTCACCGGCCGGGCTTCCCGCTCGACTTCGACTCCTTCGCGGGCCAACTCGTGCAGCCGACGGCCCCCGACTCTCACCGCGGAGACCATTGGTGGAATCTGCAATATGTCGCCGACGAAGCCTGATGCGGCTTGGGCCACCTGCTCCGGCATCACACCAGACATGTCGTGGACCGCGGTGACCTCACCGGCGGCGTCCAGCGTGGTGGTCTCGGCACCAAGCACCAATTCGCCCACATACTGTTTGGGCAGCGGGGTGAGAAACCGCAACAGCCTGGTGGCACGGCCTACTCCCAACAGCAGCACCCCGGTGGCATCGGGGTCCAGGGTGCCCGCGTGCCCCACTTTGCGGGTGCCGAAGACACCCCGGGCCTTGGCCACCACGTCGTGGGACGTCCACCCCGCCTCTTTGTCGATGACCGCCAATCCCTCGACGGCACTCCCACTCATTTGTCGAAGACCGCCAGTCCGTCGGAAGCGCTCACCTTTCGTCCTCATCAGCCAGGTCGCGGAGAATTCGGTCGACTCGCTCGCCGGCCGAGATCGACGGATCAAGGGCGAACGCCAGGTCGGGAACTCTCCGCATCGCTGCTGAGCGGGCCACCGCCTGTTTGAGTTGGAGACGGTGCTCCTCCAGGGCCTCGAGGGCAGCAGAGGCCGCCTCTTCGTCCAGAGCGCTGATGAACACGGTTGCCCGGCTCAATTCGACGCTGGTTTCCACCCCGGTGATGCTGGCCAGCTCCAAGCGGTCGTCGTCCATGCGGGCCAGCTCAGAAGCCACGATCTCTCGCAGCAGCTCGCCGAGCCGGGCTGACCGTGAGTAGCGGGAGGGGCGCGATGGCCGATTGCGAGCCACGGCTATTCGTCTGTGTTCAGCCAGTGGGAGGAGGAGCTCACTACTTCGATATCGGGAATCGACCACATATAGCGATCCAACTCATCGGCGAGCGTTCGGCATTGGCTGGGTTGCCCCGATACCACCGCCACGCCCACCTCAGCCCGCTGCCAGAGGTCGGTATGGCCGGTTTCTGCCACCGAGACGCCGAATTTTCGGGTTACGCCCGACAGGACAGGGCGCAGCACTGATCGCCGCTCTTTCAGCGAACGACAGCCCGGTATGTGCAAGTCGTAGACCACGGCAAGCACATGCATCGTCAGACTCGGGCGACTTCTCGCTCCTCGAACGTCTCGATGACGTCACCCTGCTTGAGGTCTTGGAAGTCGGACAAGCCGATACCGCACTCGTATCCCGACTGCACTTCGCGCACATCATCTTTGAAGCGCTTGAGAGAGGACACCGTGCCCCGCCAGATGACCGCACCGTCTCGCAGGAACCGGACTTTGGAGCCTCGAGTGATGGCCCCGTTGAGCACGTAGCAGCCGGCCACCGCGCCCACCCGGGGAATCCGGAACACTTCCCGTACTTCGGCATCGCCGGTGACGACCTCTTCGAACTCCGGCGCCAGCATTCCCACCATGGCGTTCTCCACATCCTCGATCAGGTTGTAGATGATCTCGTAGGTGCGGATCTCCACCTTCTCGAGCTCGGCCAGCTCTCTCGCCTTGCGATCGGGTCTGACGTTGAAGCCGATGATGGTGGCGTTGGACGCGGCCGCCAGTTGGATGTCGTTGGCGGTTACTCCACCCACACCCCGATGGACAAAAGCCAGCTTCACCTCGTCGCGGCCTAGGCGTTGGAGACTGTCCACCACTGCTTCCAGCGATCCGTTCACATCGGCTTTGACGATGAGGTTCAGCGTCGCAGTCTCCCCCGCCTGGATCTGGCTGAAGATGTCCTCTAGGCGCGCGCCGCCCGAAGTGGCTGCGGCATCCCGGCCCAAGCTGGCAATGCGCTGAGAGTGCTCGCGTGTCTGGGCGACCTTGGCCGCCACCTTCTCGTTGGGGGCCACCACGAAGGAGTCGCCGGCGTTGGCCACGTCGGAGAGTCCGAGCACCTGCACCGGCTTCGATGGCAGCGCCTCTTGAATCTGGTTGCCGCGGTCGTCGAGCAGGGCCCGGGCCCGTCCCCAGGAAGCTCCGGCAACTACTGGGTCGCCTCGCCTCAAAGTTCCGTTCTGAACCAACAGAGTGGCCACCGGGCCACGCCCGATATCCAAGTTGGACTCCAGCACCACGCCGCGAGCCCGACCGTCTGAGTTGACCCGCAGATCCTCCACCTCGGCCACCACGGCCAGTTGTTCGAGCAAGTCGTCGATCCCCAGGTTCTGAAGGGCGGAGACCTCAACCACGATGGTTTCGCCTCCCCACTGCTCGGGCACCAATTCATGCTCGGAAAGCTGCTGCATGGTCCGATTGGGGTCGGCATTGTTGCGGTCGATCTTGTTCACGGCAACCACAATGGGCACATCGGCGGCCCGAGCGTGGTTGATGGCCTCCAGGGTCTGGGGCATCACGCCATCGTCGGCCGCCACCACCAGCACCACGATGTCGGTGGCATCGGCGCCCCGGGCCCGCATTGCCGTGAATGCCGCGTGGCCGGGAGTGTCAATGAAAGTCAGCGTTCGCCCGTCTTTTTCCACCTGATAGGCACCGATGTGCTGGGTGATGCCACCGGCCTCGCCCTCGGCCACGTTGGCGCTGCGAATCTGGTCAAGCAGCTTGGTCTTACCGTGGTCCACATGGCCCATAACGGTGATCACCGGAGGCCGAACCGGGTTGCCGTCCTCAGGCTCTTCCTCTTCGAAGTCGGCTTCGAGCAGCTTGAGCAGTTCGTTCTCCTGCTCTTCACCAGGATCCACCAGCCGGACTTCGGCACCGATCTCCGCAGCAAACAGCTCGATCATGTCGTCGGTCAGAGACTGGGTGGCGGTAACCATCTCACCCTGCTGCATCAAAAAGCGGACCACATCGGCGGCCGTCTGGTTCAGCTTCGGACCCACCTCCAACGGCGTCGAGGCTCGCTCGACCACCACCACCCCAGTGGGCGCAGCCGCGTCCGTTGGGGTGTAGTCGGGGATGTTCATGGGCTGGAGGTCTTCAGCCACCCGCCGACGCCGCCGACTCTTGCGCCGCCTCTGTTGAGGACGCTGGGGTCCGCCCCGACCTCGGCCGCCTGGAGCTCCCGTTCCACTGGGGGGCGCACCGAGCGCACCAGCGGGACCTCGGGCAGCAAGAGGCGCAGGAGACCGTCCTGGTGAACCGGCCCCTGGCCCCTGGGTGCCAACTGATGGTCGCATTGGGCCTCGAGGACCTCTTCGGGGGCTCGGCGCCGGACCCCGTCCACCCCGACCGGGGGGCGGCGGAATCGGCTTGCCCGAAGAAGACGTCGGCGGACGACCAGGGGGTGGCGGAATCGGCTTGCCCGAACGCGAGAGCGGAGGGCTGGGCCGAGCAGAGGCAGCTGGCTGAGCAGCCGGCGGTTCGGATGCAGGCCTAGGCACCGATCGCGGCGGTGCCGGTGGAGCATCAGGAGGAGGCTCAATCGACGGTTCTGCTGGACGGGAGCGGGGAGGCACTCCCCCACTTGAGGTAACCACCCGCGTCGGCTTGGGCGGCTCGGGCTCGACAGGCTCCGGCTCTACTTCGGCCGCGGCCGGCTCAGGCTCGGCAGATTCCGGTTCGGGTTCTGGTGCGGGCTCGGGCTCCGGTTCCGGTTCGGGTTCGGGTTCTGGTGCGGGCTCAGGTTCCGGTTCCGGTTCGGGTTCTGGCTCCGGCTCAGGTTCGGGCTCAGGGGGCCGAACCAGGCCATCACGATGCGCTCGCCGGCGGACGCGGTCCGCTTGGGCATCCACGATGCTTGATGAGTGGCTGTTGACGCCGATCCCCAGCGTGACGCAGAGGTCAAGCGTTTCCTTGTTCGTGAGGCCGAGCTCGCGGGCAAGCTCGTAGACCCGAATTTTTGCTGGCAAAAAGCTCTTTCTTAGTCCGTCCGCAGTGCGCGGCCGACCCATTTGGGTCGGGAATTTATTGTCTCACGCCCGCCCTTCAGATTTCGAAGTCAATCCGAAGCGCTGGCTACTACCCCGGGGGAGGACCGCCCTCCGCAGCGTCCCCAACCTCCTCAACGGGAACGTTCTCACTTCCTGCGGCAGCCCCTTCCTCAGAAGGGGTGTCGTCGGTGCCCTCTGCGGCCCATTCCTCAGAAGGGGTTTCCTCGGTGCCCTCCGCGGCCCATTCCTCAGCTGACAGCGCTGGTCCTCCCTCTGCTGGCCGCCATACCTGCTCGCCGGTTGTCTCGTCCACCACCCATTCTCCCTCAGCCCAATCCATGTCCTCATAGGCAGCTTCTTGGGCGAGCTGGGTCTCGCTTTTGATGTCGATCCGCCATCCGGTCAACCGAGCAGAGAGCCGGGCATTCTGTCCTTCTTTGCCGATGGCCAACGAGAGCTGATAGTCGGGCACCACCACCTCGGCCACCCCGGACTCCTCGTCGACGGTGACCTCTTTGATCTTGGCCGGTGACAGCGCCTTGGCCACGAAGTCGGCCGGATCATCGGCGAAGGGAATGATGTCGATCTTCTCCCCCCGCAACTCGTTGACCACCATGCGAACCCGGGCCCCCCGGGCCCCCACACAGGCCCCTACCGGATCTACGTTGGTGTCGTTGGACGACACCGCGATCTTGGTGCGATGACCCGGCTCCCGAGCACACGCCCTGATCTCCACCACCCCATCGGCGATCTCGGGCACTTCCAGCTCGAACAGCCGCTTGATCAGCCCAGGGTGGGTGCGGCTGACCACGATTTGCGGGCCCTTGGCCGTCTTCCGGACTTCCACGATGTAGGCCTTGAGGCGGCTGTTGGCGTCAGGGCGCTCAAAGGGCACCTGCTCGGCCTGGGGCAAGAGGGCCTCCACTCGGCCCAAGTCCAACAAGGTGTAGCGGGCATCATTCTGCTGAATGATCCCGGTGACGATGTCGCCCTCCCGACCAGCGTATTCCTCGTATTTGAGCTCCCTCTCCACCTCGCGAATCCGCTGCATCATGACCTGCTTGGCCGTCTGCGCGGCGATACGGCCGAAACCATCGGGAGTCACGTCAAATGGCTCCCCAATGGGCTCGCCGTCCTCATCCAGCTTTTGTGCGAATACCTGGATATCGGCCGTCTCGGGGTTGATGGTTACCCAGGCATATTCCTCGCTGTCGGGCATCCGCTTGTAGGCCGATTCAAGGGCGTCGGCCAGGGCCGCCAACAGGGCCTCCACCGAAATCCCCTTGTCTGCGGCCAGGGCTTGGAGGGCTTCAAGCATGTCAGGATTCATCGGCTGCTCTTCTCCTTGATCTGCTTCTTTGGCATCGGACCCCATTCAAAGACGGTCCTGGCCTTGGCGATGTCGTTGAATGACACGCGTTGAGGAACTCCGTCCTTTTCAATGGTAATTCCGTCATCGTCGTATTCCATCAGCGAACCTTGAATCCGACGATTCCCTTCGACATGGGGGCCGAGCTTCACGCTTATGGTCTCGCCCACTGCCCGGGCATAGTGCTCGGGACAGCGCAGCGGACGCTCCAAACCGGGGCTGGTGAGCTCCAGGGTGTACCGACCGGGAACAAGATCGTTGTCATCCAACAGGCGAGAGGCGACCTTGGAGGCGTCGGCCACCTCGTCCAAGCTCACTCCTCCGGGTTTGTCCACGATGATGCGCAGAACCCCGCCTCCATAGGTGAGGTCGTAGATCTCCAAACCCCGCCCATGGAAGAGGGGCGCGAGCAGGTCGCGCACGCTGTCGGCTACTGGCATCTCGCCCCTTTCCTGACTGGTGCGGTCCCCAAAGTCAGAAGGCGTGGGCCCCAGCCCACGCCTCACTCGACTGAAGAGATCGACGATTCACCGGCAATCTTACCCGGTGAAACCGCCCATGTCGCTGCTTAGCGGTGTGTCGTTGGGCCTTTTTCAGCAGCTACGGCCGCAGACAGCCACCAGATCGGCCTCTCTCAGTAGCTGCGGCCGCAGACAGCCACAAGATCACTCTCGTCGCCGCTGTGGGGAAGGGACCCATCAGGGAGCTGCAAGCACCTCACGGTAACCGCATCTTCGGCCAAGGCCGCTTCGCCCTCGGGGCCGAGTTCAGCCCACGGAATCCGGGCGAATCCCGTGGCCGCCGCCTCTTGCACCTCGGCCACGGTGGCCGCCTCGACTATCCGAGAGTCCCGCCACGCCATGGCATCGTTGAAAATCTGCTGCTGGATGTCGTCAAGCAGCGACTCCACTTGCTTGGGCGCCGCGGAGAGATCGACTGTCTGCTTGTCGCCGTCAATCCGAGACACCAGCGTTGCCTGACCGTTTTCCAGATCCCGGGGTCCGATCTCCACCCGTACGGGTACCCCTTTCAGCTCCCAGTCGGTGGCTCTTCGGCCAAACCCCGTACCCGTCCGGTCGTCAACCTTCGCCCGTATCCCGGCAGCAGCCAAAGATCCGGCCAATTGGTGGCAAGCGTCCACAACTCCTTCGGCGTCGCGAACTGCTACGACAACGGCTTGAATGGGCGCCAACCGGGGAGGGACAACGAGCCCTTGGTCGTCACCGTGGGCCATGATCAGCCCCCCAACCATCCGAGACGACACCCCCCAGGAGGTCTGCCACACGTGGGCCTGACTCCCTTCGGCATCCAGATAGGTGATGTCGAACATGGTGGCGAAGCTCTGGCCCAGTTCATGGGATGTTCCCATCTGAAGGGCCTTGCCGTCTCGCATCATCCCCTCGAGGCACATGGAGTTGATGGCCCCGGGGAACCGCTCCGCCTCGGTCTTGTACCCGATGAGGACCGGGATGGCCAGCACCGACTCCATGAAGTCCTGATACACCTCGTGGAGGATCATGGCCGCGTAGTCACGGGCTTCCTGGCGGGTGGCGTGAGCGGTGTGGCCTTCCTGCCATAAGAACTCCGTGGTTCGCAGGAATATCCGGGGGCGCATCTCCCAGCGGACCACATTGGCCCACTGGTTGATCAGCAGGGGCAGGTCGCGGTGGCTCTGTATCCATTTGGAGAAGTAGGCATTGATGATGGTCTCGCTGGTGGGTCGCACCACCACCGGCTCGGCCAGCTCTCGGCCTCCGCCCTGGGTAACCACTGCCAATTCGGGACTGAAGCCCTCCACGTGGTCGGACTCCCGGTTCAGGTAGCTCTCGGGGATGAACAGCGGGAAATAGGCGTTGTCGGCCCCGGCGCTCTTGATGCGCTGATCCACCTCGGCCTGCATCCGCTCCCACAGGGCATAGCCATAGGGTCGGATCACCATGGTTCCCCGCACCGGCCCGTTGTCGGCCAGTTCCGCCTTGTTGAGAATGTCCTGGTACCAGCGGGGGAAGTCTTCCTGCTGGGATGTGAGCACCCCTTTTTTGGCCATCCTCACGCTCTCCTGCGGATCAGATCGATCTTTTCGCCGGCTTGGTTGGCGTCGTCGCCCTGCTCGGCCAGCAGGCGATTCCGGTCCCGCTCGGCTTCGCGGGCCGCGGCCACCGTGTCGGCCCTTTCCAGCGCGGCCTCAGGCCCGTGCTCGTGGATCAACTCGGCCCACTCCACGAGCGCCGACACCATTTCCTCCTCGGCCACCACGGCCACGTTGCGGCCCTTGACGAACAGGTGGCCCCGTTTGTTGCCCGCCGCGATTCCGATATCAGCGTCACGGGCCTCGCCGGGACCATTGACCACGCAGCCCATGACCGCCACCTGAAGGGGAATCTCGCGGTCGCCGAACGCCTCCATGGCCTGCTCCGCCACGGCATACACGTCGATCTCCGCCCGGCCGCAGCTCGGACAGGCGATGAGGTCCACGTTCTTGCGCTCCCGCAGTCCCATGGATTCGAGAAGCTGGCGGCCGGCTTTCGCCTCTTGCACCGGGTCGGCGGTGAGGCTGTACCGGATGGTGTCGCCGATTCCCTCGGCCAAGAGGGTGCCAATGCCGACGGTGGACTTGATCAACCCCACCGGGGGCGGCCCTGCTTCGGTCACCCCCAAGTGCAAGGGGTGATCGGTGACCTCGGCCAGCTGTCGGTAGGACTCGATCATGAGGGGCACGCTGGAGGCCTTGACCGAGATCTTTACGTCTTCGAAGTCCACATCGGCGAAGTAGTCGAGTTCCATCTGGGCCGACTCCACCATGGCCTCCGGGGTCACCCGGTCGCCGTACTTGCGGTAGAGGTCAGGGTGCAGCGACCCCCCGTTCACTCCGATGCGGATGGGAACCCCGCGGTCCCGGCACTCTGAGGCCACCGTTCGAATGTGCTCGGGTTTGCGGATGTTCCCGGGGTTCAGCCTCAGGCATTGGACGCCGGCGTCCAATGCGGCCAGCGCCATGCGGTACTGGTGGTGAATGTCGGCCACGATGGGCACCGGAGACCGGGGCACGATCTGGGCCAGCCCCTCGGCGGCCTCGATCTCATTGCAGGTGCAGCGCACGATGTCGGCCCCCGCCGCAGCCAGGGCGTATATCTGCTGAAGGGTGCCCTCCACATCAGCGGTGCGGGTGGTGGTCATGGACTGGACAGTGATGGGCGCACCGCCGCCGACGGCCACATCCCCCACATGGATCCGACGGGTGGGGCGTCGCTCGAAAGCAGCCTCGACTTCCATGCCCTCAGCTTGACACGCCCGGCCCGCGGTATCCGCAATTGCCCGTGATCATCCCACTCCTCAACTCGGAAGCCGCACCGGATCGGAGGCATCGAGATAGAGCGCCCCGAGGCCGACGAAGAGCAGGACCACCACCACCGCGTAGGCGACGGGGATCATCTTGGACACGTCGGCGGTATAGCGGCGGCCTCGGCGAGAGCGAAGGCGCTCATAGGTGGCGATCGTCACATGGCCGCCATCAAAGGGAAGGAGCGGGATCATGTTGAAGACCCCTATAAAGATGTTCACCAGGGCGAAAAGCAGCAAAAGGCTGCCGTAATTCTCGGTGATGTCGGAGATGAAGTCGGCAAATATCCTGAGTACTCCGAGGATGGAGATCACTCGTTCTTCATCTTCCACTGCGGTACTGGAGAACGTCCCCCCGCTCACCGAGGAGACTTCTTGGCTTGCAGGCTCCTCGGTAACCCTTTGGAAGAAACCGCTGAGTCCACCGGGTGAGAAGAGCTTCCCGATGGCAACGGCGGACTCCTTGGTCAGGAAGCCGAATTCCTCCAGGGACTCGGGAACGGCCTCGACAAACCCGACCTCTATCGGCCGGCTTTCCCGGGCGTTCAAAGAACGGACCCCCAAGTAGCCCCGATCGGCATCGAAAGGATGGGTACCGAGTGTCAGCGAGCGGGTGAGGGGATCGCCGTCTCGAAGAATGCCCAGGCTGACCGGCGTCCCCGGTTCGGGTAGGACCACCACCAAGTCGTCCATGGTGGCCACCGAATCCCCATTCACGGACACGATCCGATCGCCGGGCTGCAATCCGGCTTCCGCGGCAGGTGAATCGTTGGCTACCTGGGTCACGGACCAATCCGAAGAGGGAACGCTCTCCGTCCTCCCGCCAATCACGAGAAAGGTGAAGAGCAGCACCAGGGCCAGCAGAAAATGCATGGTTGAGCCCGCCACTGCCACAGACATTCGTCGCCAATAGGGCTTGCTTCGGTATGTTCGGGACTCTTCAGCAGGAGGAACTTCCTCGAGGTTGTTCATCCCGATAATCCGGACATACGCCCCAAACGGAATCGCCTTAAGGCCGAAGACTGTCTCCCCCCGACGGAACGACCAGAGCCGGGGCCCGAATCCCAGGAAGAACTCGGTGACCTTCATGCCCGCCCATCGCGCCGTCAGGTAGTGCCCCATTTCGTGAAGGAACAGCATGAGGAGAATGAGCAGCAGCGCCACCAGCATTGGGACACCCCAAATCGCCGATACAACCGCGAGCAATCCCGCAACCAGCACCAACCCCTGCCAACTCTCGCGAGAAGCCTTCAAGGTGGCGAGTGGAGACGGTCCAGACTGGCCGCCCCGCCAGGAGCCAGGTAGATGAAAGCCCATCGCCTAGCTGCGGTCGAACTGGCGGACGACAACGTGCTCGGCCGCGGCTCGGGCTTTGCCGTCGATCTCCATGACCGCCTCCAGGGAGTCGGCCTCAGTGCCGTCGTGGTCGCCTAAGACCGTCTCCAAAACCCCGGGAATTGCCGTCCATCGTATCCGCTGATCGAGAAAAGCCTGCACGGCCACCTCGTTGGCCGCATTCAGCAACGCAGGCGCGGTCTCGCCCATGCGCCCGGCGGCGTAGGCCAGATTCAGGCAGGGAAATGCCTCGGTATCAGGGGGCTCGAAGTCCAGCCGGCGCAGCTCGGCCCAATCGATGCGGCCAAACGGCGTGGCGATGCGGTCGGGGTAGGCGATGGCATAGCCGATGCACAACCGCATATCGGGCAGCGAGAGCTGGGCGATGGTGGCGCCATCGGTGTACTCCACCATCGAGTGGACCACCGACTGAGGATGGACGACGACCTCGATGCGGTCGTAGCCCAACCCGAACAGCTCGTTGGCCTCGATCACCTCCAAGCCCTTGTTCATCAGCGTGGAGGAGTCCACCGTGATCTTGGGCCCCATGCTCCATGTGGGATGGGCCAATGCGTGCTCCACCGTCACATCGGCCAACTCACTGCGACTGCGACCTCTGAAAGGTCCGCCGCTGGCGGTGAGCACGATGCGGTGCACGCGTTTCATTCCCGTTTCAGAGGCCATTCCCGTGTCGGAGGTGAACACATCGTTGGCCCGTAGACACTGGTGGACGGCGCAGTGCTCGCTGTCCACCGGAAGCAGTTCGGCGCCGGGAGTCTGTCGGGCCCTCTGGACAACCGGGCCGGCGGCAATCAGCGACTCCTTGTTGGCCAGAGCCAGGCGCCGGCCCGCCTCGAGGGCGGCCAGGGTCACCGGCAAACCGGCGAATCCGACAACCCCGTTCACCACCACCTCTCCCATCGCGGCCGCTTCGGCCAGGGCAGAAGCACCGCTCGCCACGGAAATCCCCGGCAGCGCCTCTTGAACCTCAGGCACCCGTTCGAAGTCGCCCACCACCACCAATCGGGGTTGAAACTCCTGGGCTTGGGCCACCAACTGGTCGACGGAGCGGCCGGCACCCAATGCCACCACGTCCCAGGCGCCGGGCTCGGCCCGCACCACCTCCAGCGTCTGGACTCCGATCGAGCCGGTGGAACCAAGCAGGGACAGGGAGGTCATGAGCGAATCGCGTCGGTATCGCCCGGTGGCTCAGATCACATCCAGCATCAGGGCGGTGAAGTAGGTGGCCGGCAGCACAAAGAGGAGAGCGTCGACCCGGTCCAGCATACCTCCGTGGCCCGGCAGCAGCGAGCCCATGTCCTTGATGCCGATATCTCGCTTGATGGCCGACTCCATGAGATCGGCCAGCGGCGCCACCACGGCGACCACGATTCCCAGGACCACCCCGTCGGAACGCGACCCCGTCCCATCTCCGAAAGGACCGATCTCCAGAATGGAGATGAACACCAATGCAGCCGCGATGGTGAGGATGGTGCCGCCGATCAGACCCTCCACCGTCTTGTTGGGACTGGCCTTCGACAGCGGTGTGCGGCCTGCGGCCCGCCCAACCGCGTATGCGCCCACATCGTGGGCCACGGTCAAAATCAGTGCGCTCAGCACCAGTTCGGCGCCGTCGGGCATGTCCAGCAGGAGTCCGCCGAAGGCCCCGGTCACCCCGATGTAGGTGATCCCCAGCAGGGTTACCCCTAGGTTGGCCAGGACCCGGTTGCCGCCCACTCCGCCCAGATACCACAGCCCCGAGCCGAACAGGGCGAATACCAACACCAGCACGATGCCGTCGGTACCTCGCCAGTAGGCAGCCAGCGGCATGGCCGCCACTGCGGCAAACCCCACCAGCGCCGGAGGTTGATAGCCCGCATGGCGCATGGTGGTGAACCACTCCGCGGCGGCAATCAAGAGCGCAATGACAAGCACCGCGAGCGTGACCTCCTCGCCTAGGGCAATGGCGCCCAAGACGATTCCGCCAAGCACCAGACCAACCACGAGAGCAGTCATGGTGTTGCCGTTTCGAGAAGATGTCCGGCCATTACCCATTGCCGGAGATGGCGGCATCAACGGAGAGTCCCGGGTCTCGACCATCCCCGAGGCAATCGGAGATTCAGAAACATCCAAGGACAAGACCTCGTCTACCCGGTCCACGGAGGGGAACTCCACTGCCTCAGTGGGCACTGGGTCTTCGAAAACGCTCGCCTCTTCCGGAGCGTGGCTGGCGTCTTCTGGACCGGACAGGTCGGCAAAGGAGTCCTCTGCCGCATCGTCGCGCCAGCGGGGAGCAGCATCGGTGAGACTGTCCCAATCCTCCTCCGGCTCTGATTCCGCATCGGCGGGCTCATCCCAGCGAGGCAGATCAGCGTCATCTTCCTCTTCGTCGAAGAGAGATGTCAGATCATCCAAGAAGCCGGCCTGCTCGTCGTCGGGCGGCTCTCCAGAAGGGTCGTTGGGTTTTTGGAAAGGATTGTCTTCGGCCACTGCCCCTCCAGTTATTCAGACAGTTTAGATTTCCAGCAGCTCTTGTTCTTTGACACTCAAGGCATCATTGATGAGCTGCTCATGGTCGTGGGTTAGCTGGTCAAGGTCTTTCTCGGCCCGAGCCGCAATGTCCTCGGAAACGTCGCCGGCTTTGCTGAGTTGATCAACCTCATGGCGCCCGCTGCGGCGGGTGTTGCGAATCGCCACCCGACCCTCTTCTGCCATCTGTTTGACCAGCCGTACCAGCTCGCGGCGGCGCTCCTCGGTTAGCGGTGGGAATGTCAGTCGCACCACGTTGCCGTCATTGCTGGGGTTGAGCCCAAGATCGGCTTGGATGATGGCCCGCTCAATTGCGGCAATCGAGCCTTTGTCGAATGGGGAGATCACCAGAAGCTGCGCCTCGGGAACACTGAAACTGGCAAGCTGCTGGAGCGGCACTTCAGTGCCGTAGTAGTCCACGAGAAACCTCTCAAACAGTGCCGGAGATGCCCGCCCGGTCCGGACGGAGGCGAACTGCTGTCGGGTGTGGTGTACCGCAGAGTCCATTCGCCCCCCGGCCTCCTCCAACACCAAGTCGGTCAGCTCATTGCCGGTGGTCATCCCACTCGCATCCTTCAGTGACTCCGGCCGCGCGGCAGGAAGACATCAGAACCGGTCGTCATGACTTCGAGGTTGTCGGATAACCCCTCACGACACCAGAGTACCTATCGGCTGGCCGTCGAGTATGGCGCGTACGTTTCCCGGCTTCATGAGGTCGAAGACGACGATGGGCAATTTGTTGTCCATGCACAACGAGACGGCGGTGCTGTCCATAGCCCTCAGACCCTGGGACAGCACATCCAAGTACTGAACCTCATCGAGCTTTTCGGCATCTGGGTCGATCCGGGGATCGGCGGTATAGACCCCATCGGTGCCACTATGAGTTCCCTTCAACAACACGCCGGCCTCAATCTCCACTGCCCGCAGAGCAGCCGCGGTGTCGGTTGTGAAGAATGGGTTGCCTGTCCCGGCCGCAAAGATCACAACCCGGCCCTTCTCCAAGTGGCGAATGGCCCTGCGGCGTATATACGGCTCGGCCACTTGGGCCATACCGATGGCCGTCTGTACCCGAGTGGGCTGATTGAGTCGCTCAAGCGTGTCCTGGAGGGCAAGGGCATTGATAACCGTGGCCAACATCCCCATGTAGTCGGCTTGAGCCCGGTCCATGCCCGCGCCCGCCCCGGTCATACCCCGCCAGATGTTTCCCCCTCCGACCACGACCGCCACGTCCACGTCGAATTCAGCCCTGACTTTGACGATTTCGTCGGCGATTTGCGCCGCGATCTCGCCATCAATGCCATATCCGGCCTCACCGGCAAATGCCTCGCCGGAGAGCTTCAGAACAATCCGGTCCCACCGGCCTGATCGCTTGGCGCCGTCGGTGGTCATCGTGCAGCGCTAACTGCCGATGGTCGCCAACTCGAAACGGACAATCTCACCGTCACCCAAACGAGATTCTACGGTCTCCTTCTCACCGAACATGCCCTGTTCCAGCAGGACGCGCTCGGCAAACCATGCCCGCAAGCGGCCGCTGACGATCTTTTCCCAAGCTTGCTCGGGCTTGCCCTCAGCTTTGGTCATCTCGGTGAGAGCGATTCGCTCCCGCTCAACTTCGTCGGGGTCAACGTCGTCGCGATGCAGCACCGAGGGCTTGGCAAAGGCAATGTGAAGAGCTACTTCGTGGGCCAGGTCTTGGCTCATGGCGCGGGCCTCTACCACCACAGCACTGGTCCCTCTGCCATCCTGAGTGTGGAGGTAGGTGTCCAGAATGTTGCCATCGGCAGCCTCCACCTTGACAACCTTGCCCAACTGGACGTTCTCCTTCTTGGCCAGACTGAGATCCTCGAGTGCGGCTTGGCGAGTCTCCACTGATTCTTCGCCCGAGGCCAGTACCAACTGAGCCAGCTCGTCGGCCAGGGCGGTGAAGTCTTCGGCCTTGGCCGAGAAGTCGGTCTCACAGCGAAGTTCGACGATGGCAGCGGCATTGCCGTCCACCGCTAAGGCCACCGTCCCCTGATCGCTGACCCGCTCAGCCCGAGCGGCTGCTTTGGCGATGCCCTTCTCGCGCAGCCATTGGGTGGCGGCCTCCATGTCGCCGTCGCTTTCGGTGAGGGCGCGCTTGCAGTCCATCATTCCGGCGCCAGTGGCCTGGCGCAGCGCCTTGACGTCTTGGGCGGTAAACGAACTCACGCTTGCTCCTGGAGATCGGTTTGCTCGGCTTCGACAGTTGGCTCCGCGGCCTCGGGGGGAGCCTCTTGGACCTCAGCCTCGGGGGCCTCGGGGGGAGCCTCTTGGACCTCAGCCTCGGGGGCCTCGGGGGGAGCCTCTTGGACCTCAGCCTCCGCCGCCTCAGGGGCAGCCTCTTGGACCTCAGCCTCCGCCGCCTCAGGGGCAGCCTCGGCGGTTGGCTTGTCTTCGACTACGGCCTCGGGCTGAGGAGCATCAGTATCAGGCTGGGTTTTGGCAACGTTTTTTCCCTGGGCGATGAAGCGGCCCTCAAGAACGGCGTCGCTGATAATCCGACACATCAGCTCGCCGGAGCGGATGGCGTCGTCATTGCCGGGAATGACGTACTGGATCACATCGGGATCGCAATTGGTGTCCACCACTGCGATCACCGGGAGCTTCAACTTGTTCGCCTCGGCCACGGCGATGTGCTCCTTTTTGGTATCCAGAACGAACACCGCATCGGGGGGCCGGGTCAGATCTCGGATGCCGTTGAGGTTCCGCTCCAATTTCGCCAGTTCCCGGGAAATCAGAAGGGCCTCCTTCTTGGGCATAACGTCCAGTTCGCCCGAGCTGCGCATGCGCTGGAACTCCTTCATCTTGCCCATGCGCTTGGAGATGGTCTCGAAATTGGTTAGGAGACCACCTAGCCACCGCTCGTTCACATAAGGCATCCCCACACGCTCTGCGTAACTCTGCACGCTGTCTTGGGCCTGCTTCTTGGTGCCCACAAACAGGACTTGACCCCCTCCGGCCACGAGGTCGCGTACATATGTGTAGGCAGCCTCAATGCGGGCAAGCGTCTGTGTCAGGTCGATGATGTAGATGCCGTTGCGCTCACCGAAAATGAAGCGCTGCATCTTGGGATTCCAACGGCGAGTCTGGTGTCCGAAGTGGACTCCGGCATCCAGCAGTTGGCGCATCGTCACGACTGGCGCCATGGCTTTTCTCCTCTCCCAGCGGTTCAGCGAAACCCGGGGTCAGCACCAATTGGCGACCGTGGGATGCCCCGGGCGGTAATTTCTTCGGCCGGGAACTGCTTCCAGGCCGGGGTACACGATAGCCGAGCCACAAGACTTATCCATAAGCAGGAAGCCGACTTCGACCGCGGGGCTCAAGGTGCGGCACCAGCCGCACCCTTCCGGCGGTCAACACCAACGCCGGGTCGAGATAGCGGTCTCCGTGTCGGATGCTGAAAAAGAACCGCTCAGAGGTGGTGCCCAGCTGCTGGCCGAGCGCCACCCAGTCGCCCTCTTCGACGGCAATCCAACCCAGGTACCCGTAGGAGGTGCGTAGCCCGTCTCGGTGCAGCACGGTCACAAACCGGTTGTGAACCACCGATCCGGCGAACACCACCTCCCCCTCCGCCGACGCCCGAACCGGCAATCCGGGCTCGGGGTCGTACTCCAAGCCCCTGTTGCCCGGTGCCCCCACATGCGCCGGAGGTCGGAACGGATCGATCACCTCTGCATCCACCGGAGACCGATACACCAAGGAGGGCTCCACCGCCTCCTGGCTCTGAACAAGAGATTCCTGAGCAACGTGCGGTGGGCTCTGAACGACTGGTGGGCCGGGTTGCAACGTCAGCCAGGCCGATACCGCGGCGGCCGCCAACCCGCCGATGCGCATTCCCAGCACCATGACATCCCCTCGATCTTCTGAAGTAGGGGGAGGCGAGCTCAGGCTATCGGCAAACAGCGGAAGTCAGGCTCTCGGGTGGCTGTCCTCCACCACTCTGCGGAGCCGGTCCCGGCTGACATGGGTGTAGATCTGAGTAGATCCCAGATCGGAGTGGCCCAATAGTTCCTGCACTTGCCGGAGGTCGGCCCCCCCGTCAAGGAGGTGGGTGGCGAAGGTGTGGCGCAGTGCATGGGGGTTGGTCTGCGTGCTGGCTGCCCGATTGACCAGCCGGCGCACTCCTTGGGTGTTCAGCGGCCGCCCAGACAGGTTCACGAACACGGCATCACCGGCTGTGGAGGGATCAGCCATTTCCCCCCGGCCATTGGCCAGCCACTCCGCCAAAGCAAGGGACGCCGGCTCGCTCAGCGGCACGATCCGCTGCTTCGATCCCTTGCCGTTCACGGTGAGGCGCTGACGATCCAAATCGACGTCGCCGACTCGGATGGCGCACACCTCGCTGACCCGGAGGCCGCTGCCATAGAGAAGCTCCAAGACCGCGACGTCGCGTTGGCGCCGAGCGCTGCTGTCGTCGGCCAATGCTGCTCGTGGCTTGTCCAACAAGGCACCCAATTCCTCAGAGCGCAGCACCCGCGGCAGATATCGCTCTTGAGATGGTGTCATCGCACCGATCGTGGGGTCGGCGGCCACCCGGCCAGTGCGTTCCGCCCATCGGAAATAGCGGCGTAGGGCAGTGGCCTTTCGGGCCACCGTTTTCCGGGCGTAGCCCTCCGTGCTCAGGTAGGCCAGATACCTGCGGATCATGCGGAGGTCGACACTTTCAGGACCTGTTTCCCCCCCAGCAGCCGTGCTGGAGCTGACTTCGGTGTTTGCCAGCCAATTGGAGAACGCGGCGACTTCACGGCGGTACATCGCCGCGGTGTCTTCGTTGACCGAAGCGGTCGACGCGGCAAAGGCGTCCAGATCCCACCCCATCAACTCTCAAGACTACGGGTTCTTTGCCATCTCACCGGGGAATGCCCACCCGCTCAATCCAACGTCCTGAGACTGCTATCCAACCTGCCGCCCGCAACTCCTCCACCGCTCCGGCCACTTGCACCATGGGCAAAGCGGTCCGGCTCTTGATCTGCTCGGCATCCGCGGGCTGCCAGCCCAGTGCATCCAGCACCTGCCGGCCGATGGGACCGGGTTCGGGGCGGGAGTCCAAGCGGGATGTCTCCGCACCGGACAAACCCAAGGCCAGCAGAACATCGTCGGCGTCGCGGCAAGGAGCGCAGCCGTCGGCCAACAGCTCTAGACATCCGCCTGATGCGGAACTGCGAACCGGTCCGGGAACGGCCAAGACAGCCCGATCCCGGGCTGCGGCTTCGGCCACCGTGTGCATGGCTCCTCCAGAGGCATGGGACTCCACCACCACAACCACATCGGCGAGGGCGGCGATGATGCGATTGCGAGCCGGAAACCGCCATCGTTCGGGCGGTGCTCCCACTGGCGCCTCCCCCAACAGCACACCCTGCTCGGCCACCGCCCGCCACAGGGCTCGGTTGCGCTCGGGATATACCCTGTCGAGGCCGTTTCCCACCACCGCGATGGGCGGAGCAGCTCTGGCCTCCAGAACGCCGGCATGGGCAGCGGCATCGATGCCCAAGGCCAAACCGGAGACGACGCCCACACCGGCTGAGGCCAAGTCTCGGCCCAATTCAAACGCCACATCGCTGCCATAGCGGGTACATCGGCGAGTGCCGACGATGGCCACGCGGGGACCGTCAACCACCTGGGGATCGCCAGTGTGGAACACGACCGCGGGCGGGTCTATGTCACAAGACAAAGCAGACGGATATCCGGGAGTGCCCAAGGCAGCCACTCCCACGCCGTGCTTTCGGTGTCGTGCCCACAACTGGGCCACATCGAGACCAGCAGCGGTGCGGTGCCACTGCTCGTACAGTTCCCGTTTGCCGGCCACCCGCAACAGCTCAGGAGGTGGCGATCCCAGCAGTCGTGCCCACACCTCGGCCGGGCTTCCCGCAGACAGCAGCGCCCGCAGTCGGGCCGGTCCCACTGCGGGCAGAGAGGCCAGGGCCACAAGCCATGCCTCTACCGGCAACTCTCCGGCACCTTCGGCAATGTCCTCCGCGGCTAAGTCTTCCGCGGCCAGGTGCCCACTGGTGGGCATCGGCGAGTCTCCAGGGGTCACCGACCCAATGCTCGACAAGGCTCGGTCACCGGGCATTGGCAAGACTCCAGGGATCGTGGGCCACGGTGACCGGTTCGGTGCGCATGAACAGCGCCTGCGCCACGATGCCCCCGGTGAGCGGGGGTTCCTGCCCAGCCAAGTCGGCCATAGTCAAGGCGACCCGCCGGACCCGCTGGAACCCTCGAGCGGTGAGACGGCCATCTGCGATGGCGTTGCTGAACAGGCCTTTGGCCTCTGGGTCGAGAGGAGCGAACTCTTCCAAGGCGTCGTCGGGCAATTCGCTGTTGGACGCCACTCCGCGGTCGCGCGCAACCGCTCGGACCCGGTCCACCCTGGCCCTCACGTCGGCCGAAGACTCCCCTGGCGGCGCGTCGAACAGGTCGCTGACCTCCGGCCGGCCGACATGGATTCTCAGGTCGAAGCGGTCCAGCAAAGGCCCGCTCAACCGCCGGGCATAGCGCAATCGGGCCAGGGGTGTACACCGGCACATGCCGGGCTGTCCCAGTTCTCCGCACGGGCACGGGTTCATCGCCCCCACCAGTAGGAATCGAGCGGGAAACGACGCCACCGCCGCGGCACGGTTGACTCGGATGACCCCTTCTTCGAGGGGCTGGCGCAGCGCATCCAGAGCCTGGGGACCGAACTCTCCCATCTCGTCCAAGAACAGCACGCCGCCATGGGCGCAGCTGATGGCACCGGGGCGAAGCATCCTGCTCCCGCCCCCTACCAAGGCGATCATCGAAGCAGAGTGATGGGGCGCTTGCCAGGGAGCTCGCCGTATCAGTCCCGAGGAGGGCAGGCTCAATCCGACGGCCGAGTGCACCATGGTGGCTTCGATGGCAGTGGCCTCGTCTAACGGCGGCAGAAGTCCGGGAAGCCGCCGGGCCAACATCGTCTTGCCTGCGCCCGGAGGACCGATCATCAACAGGTGATGTCCGCCTGCCGCGGCCACTTCCAAACCCAAGCGCGCCATGTGCTGGCCTCTCACGTCAGCCAGGTCTGCGATTTCATCCAGCGGATTCGCCGACCCCGGCTCGGGTGGATCAGGCCATGCTTCTTCTCCTCGAATTGCCGAGATGAGCTCGCTAAGGGTGGCCGACGCCCGGATCACCGGACCTTTGGCCAAGGCAGCCTCTGCGGCGCTCTCGGGAGCGACTACCACTTCGGCGGTATTCAAACAGCGAACTTGGGGCAGTACCCCGGGTACCGCTCGAAGCCTGCCATCGAGCCCCAGTTCGGCCAAGAAGGCCGTGTCGGCCAAGCTTTCAGCAGAAAGCTGTTCATCGGCCACCAGCACCCCCATGGCGATGGCCAGATCAAGCCCAGGACCTTCTTTGCGGATCCCCGAAGGGGCCAAGTTGACGGTTATCCGCCCCGGTGGCCAATTGACCCCGCTGGAGAGCAGGGCAGCTCGAACCCGATCACGAGCCTCCCGACAAGCGGCATCGGGCAGGCCCACCACGGTGAACGTAGGGAGGCCCATGGAGACATGGACCTCCACCGAAACCGGATGTCCGGTGATTCCGGCGAGGACAGAGGCGGGAATGGTGGCAAGCACATTCGGTGCTTTCTCGAGGACGATTCCTCGTGCCGGGAAGGTGGCCCGAAGCGCTGGCCACACGCGCTCCCACGACCATACCGGCTTGGGGTGACAACTGCTCCCTCTCGACAGGGGCGAGGGGTCGAAAACCTCTCAGAGGACTTTGTTGATGTCGAAGGGGAGCGATCCCTTCAGAGCACCTCATTGATGTAGCGGAGCACCGCGTCGATCTCGCCAGCAGTCAAGAGCCCGTCGAAGGCGGGCATGCGATTGCGGCCCTCCGACACCACTGCGACCGCGTCGCCAGGGTCGGGATACGCCTGCAACAGCCGGCCTCCGCTCAACCGCGGACCATTGCGAGTGCCGCCTCCAGAGGCGCCATGACATGACGAGCAGCGATCGCTGTACACCGAACGGCCCTCGACCAAGACAGGGTCGGGAGTTCCATCTGGCCCCGCCCCTACTTCAGGTGAAGTGCCCGACGCGCAGCCCGCGGCTATGGCAATGCACAGCGATAGTGCAGCCAACCGGAAACCACTAACTTCCCTGTCTTCCACCCTGGGGACGATACTGAGGGCCATGGGCTTCGATCCCACACGAAAGCAGCGACGCACCCGGTTCGACTACTGGTATGTGGCCGTCGGGCTGTTGGTTTGCATCGGGCTGATTTTGTGGGCCGTGCTGGGGTGAGGCTGGATTAGAACGCCCCTTCGATCACCCGCAGCTCGCGGCCCATTACTTCGGCAACGTCGAATCGAAGCTGCACCGGTCCCGAGCGCTCCTGCTCGGCCAACCACTGGACAGCCAACCGGCGTATCCGCCGCTGCTTCTGCCATCCGACAGCCTCGGCGGGAGAGCCGAAGGCCAGCGACGACCGGGTCTTGACCTCGCACACGGCAACAATCGGCCCCCGCCTCACGATCACATCCAACTCTCCGTGCCGACACCGCCAGTTGCGCTCGAGAACCTCGAACCCATGGCGGCGATACCATCGAGCCACGCGGTCTTCGCCCCAGCGACCCAGCGCCTGTCGGTATGCCATGCCCCCACGCTAGGAGGCAGGTGTGACAGTTGGATCGGAGGGAGGCTAGAAGCGCTTCTCCTTGACCCGGGCGGCCCGGCCGATGCGATCGCGCAGGTAGTAGAGCTTGGCCCGGCGCACATCGCCCCGGGTGCCGATCTCGATCTTGGCGATGATGGGTGAGTGAACGGGGAATGTGCGCTCCACTCCCACGCCGAAGCTCACCTTTCGAACGGTGAAGGTCTCCCGGATTCCGCTGCCCTGTCGCCGGATGACCACTCCCTCGAATATCTGGACCCGCTCGCGGTTGCCCTCCACCACCCGGACATGCACTTTGACTGTGTCGCCGGAACTGAATTCGGGAATGTCGGAGCGTCTTGTGTCGCGATCGACGATGTCGGTGGGATTCATGGCACGCCTCTTGTGAGTACTTCAGCGCCCATCTCAAGCTTTGGGGCGCAAGAGAAAATCATACCCGCCTTGATCAAGCGAGGCCGAACTCTTCCAAAAGCGCCTGCTCCGCGTCGGTCAAACCACCACGGGCATCAACCAGGTCTGGCCGCATGGCCACCGTGCGGGCCAGAGACTGCGCTTTCCGCCAGCGGTCCACGCGACCGTGATCTCCCGACCGCAGCACTTCGGGCACCGGCCAGCCCCGAAACTCAGCAGGCCGGGTGTAGTGGGGGTACTCCAACAGACCATCGCTGAACGACTCGTCAGCGGCCGACATCTCGTTGCCCAGAACGCCGGGAATCAGCCGGCCCACTGCCTCGATGACCGCCATCGCCCCGACCTCGCCGCCGGCCAGCACGAAGTCTCCCAGGGACAGCTCTCCGTCCACGAGGTGGTCTCGAACTCTCTGGTCTACCCCCTCATAGCGACCGCATAGCAGCGAGAAACCGCCCCCGGAGACCAGCTCCTGGGCGACGACCTGGTCAAACTGCCGTCCAGCAGGCCCCAGAAGGAACAAGGGTCTAGGCGGGCTGGCCTGCTCTACCGAGTTGAACAGGGGCTCCGGCATCATCACCATCCCCGCACCGCCACCGAAGGGGGAATCGTCAACCGAGCGGTGGGGATCGCCCGCGCCCGCTCTGAGGTCATGAACACGCACTTCAAGCCGGCCCTGGTCCACCGCCCTCCCGATCACTCCGTAGCCCAAGAACACCTCGAACATTGACGGGAAGATGGTGAAAACGTCGACTCTCATATCTCGTCGAACAAACCGTCTGGCCCATCAACAATCAATCGATCCCCGGTTTGCTCCAGCAAGAAGGTGAGGGGTATCAAAGCACCGGACTCCAAAACCAGCAGGTCGCTGGCCGGGTTGGCTTGCACTGCTTCAACCCGGCCTCGCTCTGTACCGTCGGTTTCGCACACTGTCATGCCAATCAGCTCATGGACCCATAGCTCATCGGGATCGGATATGGGCTCCGCCTTCAGCAGTAGGCCTCGCAAGGTTTCAGCGGTACTCCGGTCGCTGATCTCGGAGAACTGCACAATCCAGCGCTGCTGAAAGGGCCGGGCCTCTGCCACGGTGAGCTCACCGAAGTCAGCGCAGAGCACGGCCCCGACTTCCAGTCGCTCAAGGCGGTTGGTCCACAACGTGACCACGACCTCTCCCCGGATTCCATGAGCCCGGTCGACGCGGCCGATCTCCAGCAGAAGGGGTGCCTGGGGACAGTCAGTCGACGAATTCGACGTCGATGGGGCTGCCATCTTTGCTGGCCGCGGCCCGCACGATGGTTCGAATGGAGTTGGCCACCCGGCCCCTGCGACCAATGACCCGGCCCATGTCCCCCTCGGCCACTGTGACCTCCAGCGAGACCGAACCCTGTCGTTCGACTACTTCCACTTCAACATCGTCGGGGTTCTCCACCACCGACTTGACCAGGAATTCCAGAACGGTTCGAGCAGTGGGGACTTCGATGGTGTTGATGTCGCCATCGTCATCGAAATCGTCATCCTCGTAATCGTCGCGGTAGTCGTCGTCCTCGTAGTCCTGGTCTTCGGCACCAAAGTCGGTGTCGCTCACAATTCACCGTCCTCGGTTTTTTCGGCGTCCTGTTCAGAGTCTTCGGCTGATTCGGCCTCCGATGCAGTGTCATCTGCATCCACCGATTCGGTCTCAGAATCCTCAGCCGCCTCCACTGGCTCGACCTCTGATGCAGCCTCAGCGGGCTCGGCTTCAGCGGATGCAGCTTCAGAATCCTCCGCCGATGCGGCCTTCGTCACTGTCGTAGGAGCAACCTTCGCCGGTCCGGCTTCACCGGTGAACTCTTCCCACGCGCCGGAGATGACCAGCAGCTTCTGTACCCGCTCGCTGGGTTGAGCGCCATGGCGAAGCCAGTGCAATGCCCGCTCATTGTCGATCTCAACCAAGGACGGCTCTTGGCGGGGGTTATAGGTGCCCACAATCTCGATAAATCGCCCATTGCGGGCTTTGCGGGAATCGGCGGCCACCACACGGTACGTGGGCTGCTTCTTCTTGCCCATCCGCATCAGCCGGAGTCTTACTGCCACAAGCCGGTCAGCCCTTCTGTCTTCCTGGGTCCATTGGGCGTCCTGAGCCCGATTGTCCCGTCATCAGTGCCAGTGCAAGCACGAACCGGCGCCGACCGCCGGAATGGGAAAACTCTACCCGCCGAAAATCTCTATGGGCTACCTCAGGGAGGAGAGATCGAATTCCCCGTCTTCCAAGCCCGGTAAGGTCAACTTGGACTTGCCCGTCTTTTTCTGCTGGCCGCCCGGCGGCGTCACACGACTCCCTTTTCGGCCCTTCTTGGGCTTCTTTCGGCCCGAACCGGGGCCTTTGTTCCCCATCCGCTTCATCATCCGCTGCACCTCGCTGAACTGCCGCAAGAGCTGGGAGACCTCTGAGGGGCGGGTACCTGAACCAGCGGCGATCCTCTGACGGCGTGAACCGTCGATCATCCGGGGCGCGGCCCGCTCTTCAGGGGTCATCGAGCAGATGATGGCCTCAACTTGGGCGATTCGATCATCCTCGATCTCGGCTTTGCGCAATTCCTGGGGCGCACCGGGAAGCATCCCCACCAGATTCTGGAGCGAGCCCATCTTCTTGAGCTGGCGCATCTGCTCCAAGAAGTCCTCCAGGGTGAACTCTCCCTCCAGCAGTTTGGCGGCAGCCGTCTCGGCTTCGGCCTCCTCATATACCTGTTCGGCCTTCTCGACCAGGGTGAGCACATCGCCCATGCCGAGAATCCGGCTGGCCACCCGGTCGGGATGGAACAGCTCGAACTCGTCGATCTTCTCGCCAGTGGAGGAGAAGGCTATGGGCCGGCCGACTACTTCCTTCACCGACAGCGCCGCGCCGCCGCGAGCGTCGCCGTCCACTTTGGTGAGGATCACCCCGTTGAGCTCGAGAGCAGCGTGGAACGACTCGGCAGTAGCCACCGCGTCCTGGCCGGTCATGGCGTCGACCACGAGGAAGGTGTAGTGGGGATCGATGGCGTCGGATATCCGCCCGATCTGGTCCATCATCTCGTCATCGATGGCCAGCCGACCGGCAGTGTCGCAGATCACCACGTCCCGGCTGGAAGCCAGGGCCTCAGCCACACCTTGCCGGGCCACAGCAATCGGATCGGAGGGCTCGCTGTACACCGGAACCTCGATGGAAGCCCCCAAGGTGCGGAGCTGCTCAACCGCGGCAGGCCGCTGCAAGTCGGCCCCCACCAGCATGGGGTTGCGGCCCTGCTGTTTGAACCAGGAGGCCAATTTGGCCGCGTTGGTGGTCTTGCCCGAACCCTGAAGCCCGGCCAACAGCACCACCGTGGGTGGTTTGGCCGGATGGGAGATCTCCAGCGTCTCACCACCCAAGGCAGCGATCAGCTCCTCATGGACGAACTTGATCACCTGCTGAACCGGGTTGAGGGCCTTGTGAACCTCGGCCCCCACGCACCGCTCGCGGACCCGGTCTTGGAAGCCGCGGACCACGTGGAGGTTGACATCGGCGTCCAACAGAGCCAGGCGGATCTCGCGCAGCACCTCGTCTACATCGCTCTCCCGCAGGGTCCCCAGACCCCGCATGCGCTTGAAAATGCCCTCGAACCGGTTGCTCAGCGTGTCGAACATGGGCTGCCCAGACTACGCGCTAGAGGTGCGGGTTGGACATCCGACGGGAAGGGAAGCGCTAGGAAGTCAGGGCCTTGGCCAGAAAGGGAAGCGCTAGGAAAACAGGGCCTCGACAAACTCGTCGGCGTCGAATTCCACCAAATCGTCGATTCCCTCCCCCAGACCGACCAGCTTCACCGGGATCTCCAATTCGTCTTGAACCGCCAAAACGATGCCGCCCTTGGCCGACCCGTCGAGCTTGGTGAGCACCACGCCGGTCAGCTCAGCCGACTCGGTGAAGCGCCGGGCCTGGGCTAGACCGTTCTGGCCGGTGCTGGCGTCGATCACCAACAGCACCTCGGTAACCGTTCCCGGCCCCTTGCCGGCCACTCGGTAGATCTTGGACAGTTCCTCCATCAAGTTGGTGCGGGTATGCAGACGGCCAGCTGTATCGGCCAGAACCAGCGGCACGCCGGCGGCCGAGGCGTGTTCGATGGCGTCATAGATGACTGAGCTGGGATCAGCCCCCTCCGCTCCCCGCACCAGTTGAGCACCCGATCGGTCGGCCCATTGTCCCAGCTGCTCGGCGGCTGCCGCTCGAAAAGTGTCCCCGGCGGCAAGCACGGCTTTGCGACCGCTTTGCGCCTCTCGAGCAGCCAACTTGCCAATGGTCGTGGTCTTGCCCACTCCGTTCACTCCCACAAACAACCACACCGCGGGGCTGCCATCGATGCCCAGCTCGAGATCATGGCCCCCCAAGCTCTCGGCCATCTGGGCCTTGAGCAGGGCCACGAGCTCCTCAGCATCGGTGACCTTCTCGGCTTTGGCCTGCTCTTTCAGCCGATCCAGCAGAGCAGTGGTGGTGCCGACACCGGCATCGGCCAGGATCAACGCGTCCTCCAGCTCCTCCCAAGTGTCGTCGTCTATCCCTCGGGAGACCACCGAAGTCAAGAATCCCGAAAACGTCCCCCGAGCGGTGGTCAACCGATCCCGAAGTCGCACCCGTACCCTTACTCCTCGTCGGGCTCTTCGAAGGATGGCCGAGAGCCGATGACCACGGTGAGATTGATGTGCTCGCCGTCGCGGACCACCTCCAGCTCCACTTCGGTTCCCGGAACGCGGAACTGAACCTTGGCCGCCAGCTCGGTGAACGTTGAAACCGCCTCACCGTCGATCAGCACGATCAAATCCCCAGCCATCAACCCGGCTTGCTCGGCGGGAGTGTCGGGCGACACTTCCACCACCAGGGCACCGGGAAGGCCGATCTCCGGATCAGCTCCGTATACGCCCAGGTATCCCAGTTCGGTGCTCTCTCCGCTCAATATGCGCTGCGCGATGTTGAGGGCGATGTCAGAGGGGATGGCAAACCCCAATCCGATGTTCCCAAACGAACCGTCGGTCTGGATAAGAGTGTTCATTCCGATGACCTGACCGTTGCTATTGGCCAGGGCACCTCCCGAATTGCCCCGGTTTATGGGAGCATCGGTCTGAATCATCTCCACAAAGGCACTGTCGCCGGTTCCCTCTCTTACCGCTCTTCCCACCGCGCTCACAATCCCGGAAGTCACCGACTGCTGCAACCCGAACGGGCTGCCCACCGCCACGGCCAGCTGTCCCACTTCGACGGTTGACCGGTCGGCGAAGACCGCGGGCGTCAGCGTCATGTCGGTATCGACCCTCACCAAGCCCACATCAATGGCCGGTGCTGTGCCCACCACAACGCCCTCCGCCCGGACCCCGTCGGCAAATTGAACCCTCACCGTCTCGGCCTCACCGAGAACGTGGGCGTTGGTGAGAATGAGGCCGGACGCGTCGTAGATGATCCCCGAGCCCTGTCCGTACGTCGGAGGATCCTCGGGGATCTCCGACTCAAGGTCAGGGCTATCCGGGTTCAGATCAGGAGGCACTGGGGATTCTTGGTCCAATGCATCCACGTTCACCTCAATGAGCACTACCGAGGGAATGACCGCACGGGCCACCGCCACCACCGGATCGCCGAGCACCAATGGAGCCTCCGACTGGCCCGAGTCAGAGGGCTCGCCAGGCGGCGACGGGTCGGGGGGTGCCACGACAAGCGGTGTCTGGAGCAGCGGCGATTCCTGTGGCGAGGCACTCACCACCTGCGGCCCGGAGACCACGACTATCTCAGGAGGAGGGGCATCCTGATTGAAGAAGACGCTGCCTACGCCGATCCCGATGCCCACCAGCCCGAGTACGGCCAAGACCACCGACGTAACCAGCATGACCACTGCGGGATTTCGGGGTTGGTTCGACCGATCTCCTGTCGGCCCCCAGGACACCACCTCCACAGTGCGGGGGGCTGGCAAGTTTCTGGGCTGCTCGGCTGGGCCTTCCAGTTCCCACCCCAAGGGATCCCACTCTGACCGGGGATCGTCGGGCTCGTTGCTCATTTTGTGTGGCGAGTTTCCAGCGGCTCGTTACTCATCTTGGGTGGTGAGTCCTCAGCCTTGTTCGAGAAGTACCTTCGGTTTTGAGGCTACCACCACTTTTTCGGAAAGCACCTTCGAGCTGCCCCCCGGCTTCATGGATACGCCGTAGAGGCAATCGGCTGCTTCCATTGTGCGCTTTTGGTGGCTGACTATCAGCAGCTGGGCATCAGCTCGGAACTCGTCGATGAGCTGAAGGAAGCGGTGCAGATTGACATCATCGAGGGCCGCCTCCACTTCGTCCATGACATAGAACGGCGAAGGACGGCTGCGGAACACCGCAAACAGAAAGGCCAGCGCGGTAAGCGAGCGCTCCCCTCCCGAAAGCAGGCTCAGGCGACGGATGTTCTTGCCCGACGGTCGGGCTTCGATCTCCACCCCGGTGTCCAGCAGGGCGTCGGGCTGGGTGAGCCGCAGCTTGCCCTCACCGCCGGGAAACAGCGTCTGGAACAGCTCGGAGAAGTTGCGCTCCACATCGGCATAGGCCGACGAGAACACGCTGACGATCTCCTCGTCGATCTTGCGAATGACCTTGCGGAGCTCCCGGCGGCTTTGTCGAATATCGTCAATCTGGCCCTGGGTGAACTCATAGCGCTCCGAGAGTGCCTCGTATTCTTCCAGCGCCAACGGGTTCACAGGCCCCATAATGCGCAGCTCCTGCTCCAGAGCCCTGATCCGGTCGGAGGGAGCAACGCCCGGCTCCAAGGGAGGGCATTCCGCAGCCACAGCCTCGCCGGGTTCGCAGTCCAGCTCCCGGCGACAGCGGTCGACCGCCGCCTCCAGCCTGATCCCCGCCTCGGCCAACTCAATCTCGGCGCTGCGGTCCCGTTCTTGGCACTGTCCCAGCCGAGCCTCGGCCTGAGCCCGCTGGCTTCGCAGATCCTGAAGCCTTTGGGCCGCGGCCCGAGCTGCCTCTGATTCCTGCGCCCTTCGGCGGCGAAGGTCTTCAAGCTGGTGGTCTGCCTCTTGGACCCTCCGAGCCAATAGGTCTGTGAGTAGGTCGACGACAGCTAGCCGCAAGTCGACGGCCTCCCGTCGAGATGCAACTTCGGCGCGAGCTTGAGCCATCTCGCTCAACCGCCGCTCAATGTCGTCTCGCTGTGTCGATAGCAGGCGGCGGCGCTCTTCCAACCCTGCGGCCCGTATTCGGTAGTCGGAGCGAAGGGTGCTCACGGTCTGGGACTTGTGAGACAACTCATCGCGTTCTCGGTTCATGCTCTCTACACGCGCCTGATGCTCGGCTTCCCTGGCCTCGTGTTCGGGCAGTTCCTCTTGCAGCTCGCCAGCCCGACGCTGATCCTCGGCGATCCTGGCATCCAGTTCTCCACGTCGGGGGCCGAACGCAGCAATTCCCACTTCCACGTCGCGCAGCTCCCGTTCCACCGCGGCGGCTCGCCCCCGGGCAGTCTCCAGAGCCTCCGACTGGATCGATGCCGTCTGCCGAGCCTGGGCCGCTCGCTCCTCGGCCTCCTCTCGCCGGCGGTCGACAATCGCAAGATCTTGCTTGGCAGCGTCCTCTGCTTCAGATGCCCGCGCCAATGCCTGCTCGGCTTCTTCCAGCAAACCTCTGGTGGCCCCTGAGCGCCGAACTCCCACTCGCCATCCCGACGGGGAGAACCGGTCGCCCCGGCGGGTTACCACCACCGCGGAGGGATCGGCGACTGCCGCCGCAGCCGCCTGCTCACTGCTCTCCACCACCCCAACCGAGCCAACCAAGGCGTCGAGCAGCTGGTCCATGCCCGCTACCGAGGAATGCACGTGGGAGCGCAGAGGAACGCCGACCGCCGGGGTCGCCGCGGCTGGACCCGATCCGCTCAGGGCCAAGACCGCCCCGCTCACATTGTCTGCTTCCAGGGTGGCTATGGCTCGCATGGCGACCTCGGTATCGGTGGCAACCACCGCGGCCACCGCTTCGCCCGCCGCAGCTTCAAAGGCCGCCTCCCACCCCCGGTCGATGTCGACAACCTCGAGTAGCGTGCCCACCACACCATCGATGCCGGCCAGACGCTGGGCGCCAGACTGATCGCGTGCCTCGTCCAAGGCGAGGGAGAGGGCCTCTCGCCTTGCCTCCCACGCATGGCGTTCGCCAACCGCTTCGGCAAGCACGGCTCTCTGATGCTCGCTCGCCGCTCGGGCCTCGTCTACCAACCGATCGGCGCCGTCGAGCTCGTGTCGCTGGGACTGCTCAGCCTCTTCCATGCTCGTGGCCTCGGCCCAGCTTCGGTCCAGCTCCTCCACCAATGCCTGTTGACGTTCTTCCAACTCCTCAAGGTTCCGGCCCAGGCGGTCTGATTCCGCTTGATCCCGTTGGATCGACGCCTCCAAGATTCTCAACTCGCCTTTGATCCGAGGGGCATCCGGTGCCGATAACGGCAGGTTCTGGTCGCCCCACCGCTCGTCGAACAACAGACGAAGCTGTTCCAACTGCTGTTCGGCATCAGCCACAACGGCCTCATCGGGTGCCAATGCCGTCGCGGCATCCTCAACTTCGCGCAGCTCTCTGCCCAGTCGGTTTGACTCGGCCTCCAATGTGGCCACCACATCCTCGTCCACGCCGGCATTTCGCTCCCGCTGCAAGCGCAGGCGGCGCTCTGACATCAGCGCCTGCATCCCTCGAAGCCGTTCGGTGAGCCCCTCGAAGCGCATCAGCGCGTCGCTGATGTCCTGCCCGTCGGCCGCTGACAATTGGGCTTCGGCCGCGGCCAAGTCTCGGTCTACGGCCTCCACCTGGACCGCCAGTTGCTCCATCTCGCGGCGATCGGCCGCCTGGTCCTGAGTCAGCTGGCGAACCCGTCGGCGAAGCTGGTCGATCTCCTGCCCCGCTAGATGGCGGCGTAGACCGCCCAGTTCTGCCAGAAGGCCGCCGTGCCGCCGGGCGGCCTCGGCTTGACGCTCCAACGGCCGCAACTGGCGTCGAATCTCCCGCACCACGTCGGATAGCCGGGTGAGGTTGGCCTCAGACGCGGCTAGCCGCCGTTCCGACTTCTCCTTGCGGCGGCGATACTTCAACACGCCTGCGGCCTCCTCGATGACGACCCGACGGTCTTCAGGCCGGGCGCTCAGAACCCCTTCGATCTGGCGCTGGGAGACGATCACATGCTGCTGGCGGCCGACGCCGGAGTCGCTCAGCAGTTCCTGAATGTCGAGCAGCCGACAGGGCACTCCGTTGATGGCATACGTGCTGTCCCCGCTCCGGAACAGCGTCCGAGTGATGGTGACCTCTTCGAATTCGATGGGCAGCAGACGCGAAGAGTTGTCGATGCTCAGCGACACCTCCGCCCGACCCAGCGCCGCTCGAGAGGCAGTTCCCGCGAAGATGACGTCTTCCATCTTGGCCGAGCGCACCGACGTCGGGGCTTGGGCCCCCAGAGTCCAGGACACCGCGTCCACCACGTTGGACTTGCCGCTGCCGTTGGGCCCGACGATTGCCGTCACGCCGGGCTCGAATACCAGCGTGGTCGGATCGGCGAAAGACTTGAACCCCTTGAGCGTCAGCGCCTTCAAGAACACCTAAGCGACCCTACCCAGCCGAAGGACGCGATTTGTGGAACTACGCCGAGTTGGCTGGATAGACATGGCGAGTCAGATCTGGCACTGCTCGCAGTAGTACGTCCACCGGCGGCGGAAGCGGTACTTCTGGATCGGGCGATGACAGCGGGGGCAAGGCCGTCCGCCCTTGCCGGCCTGCTTGAACACGTTGAGGTACTCCTCGTAGCCGCCCGGCTTTCCGTGTACGTCCACGTAGAAGCCATCCTCCAAAGTGGCGCCCCGGTGTTTGGCCGCATCATGCAGGGTTTCCACCATCGCCCGGTGCAATCGCCTGACCTCTTGAGGTCCCAAGGAGTTCGGCAGGCGGTCGAACCGCAAACCAGCTGCGAACAAGATCTCGTCGGAGTACAACTCTCCCAGTCCAACCACCACGCGGTCATCGGTCAGCACGGCTTTCAGCTTGGCGTCTTGGGCCAAAAGGATCTCGCCGAACATCCGCCACGGCACCGGCTGTTCGAGGGGATCAATCCCCAGTCCCCCCAACTCGGGGACTTCCTCAATCAGCTTTTCGGCATTGGCCAAGAACAGTGTGGCATCGCCAGTTCCGTCTACCAGTCGAAGCTGCCCGCTCTTGGTGAAGGTGATCGCCACCGCGGTATTGGGCTCAATGCTGTCTCGGTTGGCGTGGCGTCGGAGCTGGCCTCCGCTGCCCAGATGAGCAACCACCACATCCTCGCTGTCCAGACCCATAATCAAGTACAGCCCCCGACGGCGGACATTGGTGATCTTCATCTTCTCCAGCCGGGCCGCAAGCTTCTTTGCCCCTCCGGACCGCTTGGCGTGCCCGGTCTCGAAGACCTCCACAGACTTGATGCGAAGACCAGACAGTTCTCTGTCCAAGTCGCGGCGGATGGTCTCGATTTCCGGTAGTGCGATCATCGGATCACTCCTCGTAGTCCTTCTCCTTCTACCACTTCTGCTCCTGCCGAGATCACGGGGCTGCTCCAGAGACAACGGCCACTTCATCATGGTTCAGGGTTTGCCAGACCGAGGCAGCAGCGGCCTGCTCGGCTTGCTTTTTGGACCGACCTCGGCCTCGACCTCGTTCTTCGCCTCCCACATGCACAACGGCGAGGAACTGCTTGGCGTGGTCGGGGCCCCTCTCCGTCAGGCGGTACTCCGGGGCATTTTGGCCGATGCGGGCGCAGTACTCCTGCAACCTCGTCTTGAAATCCCTGATGCCCGGGCATTCAGACGCCGCGGCAATGCGATCATCCAGCCATCCCCGAACCAACTCGATCAGTTTCTCCCACGGGGCATCCAGATAGACCGCGCCGATCACCGCTTCCATGGCATCGGAGAGGATCGACAGCTTTTCCCGCCCTCCGGACGCCTCTTCACCGCGACCCAGGCGTAGCACCTTCCCCAACTGCAACTCGACCGCGAGATCGGCCAGGGCTTCGGCCCGGACAACCTCGGCTCGCAGCGGCGCTAGTTGGCCCTCGGCCATTTCGGGATAGGCGGTGTAAATGTGGTCGGTCACCACCAAAGCCAAGACGGCATCACCCAAGAACTCCAGACGCTCGTTGGAGGAAGTACCGGCATGGTCGGCGCACCAGGATCGGTGGGTCAACGCCTCGACCAGCAAGCTGGGCCGGGCGAATTGGTAGCCGAGGCGATCGGCTAGAGCAGCGATGTCGGATTCAGCGGTCAGGAGCTTCGGCTCAGGCGGCCGTGGACATAGTCGACGGCGTCTCGCACCGTCTTGAGATCCTCCAGGTCTTCGTCATCGATGCTGAAGCCAACAGTCCTCTCGCTCAACTCCTCTTCCAGGGTTTCCACGAGCTCGATGAGAGCAAGTGAATCGGCGTCGAGATCGTCGGCAAATGCCTGTCCTTCGGTGATCCGGTCCGGGGAAATCTCCAAGATGTCGGCCAGGCATTCAGTGACGAGGGTCAAAACCCCGTCGCGATCTAGCGGGCTCTGTTCGACATGGGTTTCGGATGGCACGGCATCTCCGGGGCGGTTCAGCAACTCGGCGCCCGACAAGTATACGCCAGCTTGTCCCCCTCCTTACCCACCAAGGACTGAGGGAATCCCTATTCGGAGGACAAAATCCGGCGCAATGACCCCACAGTGTCGCGTTCGGCCAGTTCATGGGCCACTTCTATGGCATTGGCCAATGCCCTTGGGGACGACGCCCCATGGCTGATGATCGTGACGCCCCTCACCCCGAGGAGGATGGCACCACCCACCGAATCGGGGTTGAACTCGTCGTAGAGCGGGGTCAGCGCGGGTGCCAGCAGCTCGGCCCCCTGCCTGGCCTCGTCAGAGGAGTCGAACGCCTTCAGGAGTGCGCCGATCAACTGCTTGGCCACGCCCTCAGCGGTCTTGAGGGCGACGTTCCCGGTGAAACCGTCCGTGACGATCACATCCACCAGATCCTCCAGCAGGTCCCGTCCTTCGACATTGCCGGCGAACACCGCACCCGTTCTGGCTTGCCAGGTTTTGTCCTCCAACAACTCAAAGGCCTCCTTGACCAAGGGCGATCCTTTGCCGGCCTCCTCCCCGTTGGACAAGAGCCCGACTCTGGGCTCTGCAACCCCCCAGCGGTCGCGGCAGTACACCGCACCCATCTGGGCAAACTGCACCAGCCATTCCGCGCTGCACTCGGTGTTGGCGCCCGAATCCAGCATCACGTTTGGCCAAGCACGGCCGGGAACGACGATCGGCGTGGCGATAGCGGGACGGGACACACCCCGGATACGCCCCATCCTCAACAGGGACGCCGCCATGGCCGCTCCGGTATTGCCACCGCTGACCATGGCAGAGGCGCGGCCGTCGCGAACCGTCTCGGCTGCCCGCACCACAGAAGAGTCCTTCATCTTTCGCACGCTGGACGCCGCTTCGGCCCCCATGGAGATCACTTGCGACGCGGGAACCACCTCGAACTCGCCGTCATCGGGCAATTGCTCGGGTTGACCCACCAGCAACACGGGAATGCCCTGCTCAGCCGCGATTCGGACACCAGCCAACACCGACTGGGGGGCATTGTCGCCCCCCATTGCGTCAACGGCAACGGGAAGCGATGTCAAAGGACGCTCCTAAATTGCGATATGGCAAATTGCGACATGGCAAATTGCGATATGGCCAATAGGCGGAATGGAAGGGCTCAGGCCACTTCCACAGCTTCGCGGCCGGCGTACCACCCGCACACCCCGCACACCCGGTGCGGCCGCTTGACCGCTCCACAGCGGGGACACGTGCTCTGCGCTGGTGCCGATACTCGCCAAGCCGCGGCCCGGCGGCTTCGGCCTTTGGCCTTGGAAGTTTTCTTCTTGGGTACAGCCATCGAACGGTCCTAGGTGTGGAGAAAGAATGCCGCGCCGCGGATGAAACCGGCGCTGATGCGACAAATAAATCTACTGGCCCGTTTGCAGCGCGTCTAACGCAGCCCATCGGGGATCCTTGGGGCGGTCATCGCCGCTGGGCTCAGGCTGGTTCATCGGATAGGCATCGGGGGCCGGCCCGAGGCAGTCGTCTGAGCAGAGTGGGGCGATGGGCAGAGCGAGAACAAGGCTGTCGCGCACCATTGGGGTCAAGTCCACTTCTCCATCGTGAATCGGATACGTCTCTTCATCGGTCGGGGCGCTGGCGTACATCTCCCGCAGATCCTGCTGCACTGTCTGCTCAATGGGCTCCAGACACCGCCGACATGACCCGCGCCATCCAGCATGAAGCGAGCCGCTCACTTCCAGACCGCCAATGGCCGACTCCAGATGGAGGTGGAGATCAACCGGCCCGTGTACCACGGCGTCGGAGTTGGACAGGTCGTCGAAGTGGGCCTGGAGGGAGATCTCCCGTTGCGAGCCGGGACGGCGCAGCAATTCTGCCACCGGCACGACCAGCTGCCTCGACATGGTGCCTCCTCCCGCGGTTCAGCCCACGGTGTCTTGATCGAAAAAGCCGTCGTCGGGCTCTGGTTCCGGCTCGGAATCGTAGGCCCGAACCAGATCGGCAAGCGGGTCGCCTTGCAGCCGGGACCGGGCTTCCTTGACGGTATTCAAGATGCGCTCGAGGGCGTTTTCGAAACTACCCAATTTGGTATCGCAATAGTCCTCGGTCTCCAAGCGCAGTCTGCGGGCGGTGGCCTCGGCCTCCTCTACCATTCTCCGGGCCCGTTGTTCAGCCGCCTTGACCACCTCCGTGCGCTGCACCATGGCCTCAGCCTGCGACCGGGCGGCCACCAAGATCTCGTCGCCCTCCCGGTGGACCCTCTTCAAAAAGTCCTCACGCTCCTTCAGCAGCCAGCGGGCGGCCCGCATCTCCTCGGGAAGACGGTTCAAGCAGCTCTGAAGCAGCTCGAGAACTTCGTCCTTGTTGATCATGGAAGAAGCCGACAGCGGCATGGGGCGGGCGGTATCCACCAGCTCAATTGCCCGTCGCAGCAGCAAGTCGAACTCGGGGTCCACAAACGTCCCGGCCACTGCCTGGTGGGTTGCAGATGTATTGGGATCGATGTCAGCCATCTTGGTACCTCTCGATCAAACGTTTGGCCACCGGAATGGAATCACGTCAGCCATCTCGATATCTCTCCATCAGACGCTTGGCCACCGGAAGCGGGACCATGGAGTCAATGTGTTCTCCGAAGCGAGCAAGCTCGCGGATGAGCTTGGATGCCAGGAACGAATGCTTGCTGGCTGAGGGGATGAACAGCGTGTGAACCCCGGAGATGGCCTGGTTCATCTGGGCCATCTGAAGCTCGTTCTCGAAGTCGGAAACCGCTCTGAGGCCCTTCACAATGAAGTCGACCCCTTCTTCTCGGGCCAGATCCACCACCAGGCTGGCGAACAGGGTGGTCCGCACATTGGGCAAGTGGGCGAAGCACTCATCCAACATCGATTGACGCTCTTCCAACTCGAACAGAGGAGTCTTCTGCGGATTGTGAACTGCGGCCACAATCACCTCCTCGAACAGACGCGCCGCGGTCTCCACGATTTCCATGTGCCCGTTGTGTATCGGGTCGAACGATCCGGGAAACAGGACGCGCGTCACGAAGGGTTCTCCTGGGGTCTGTCGTTGCTATTGCTGGCTTGCAATCACCACAACGGTACCCGCGTAGCGGCGCTGTTTGATGACATCCCAGCCGGATCCTGGAACCACAGCCTGATCAGACTCAGCCATCACCACATCGGCGGGAATCTGGGACAGCAGTTCTGGCCAGGCGTCGAATTGATAGGGAGGATCGCAGAGGGCCACGTCATAGCCATCACCGAATCGGGGAAGCTCCTCCCATACATCGCCGGGCACCACTCGGCAGCGATCGTCGAACCCCGTGGCCTCGATGTTCGCCCGCAACGCGGCCAACGCCGCCGGTGCACACTCCACAAATGTTGCCGAGGCCGCGCCCCTCGATACGGCTTCCAGTCCCAGAGCCCCTGATCCGGCAAAGAGGTCCAGAACAACAGCACCTTGCAGGTATCCCATGCTGTGCAAGGAATTGAACACGGCTTCGCGAACCCGACTGGTGGAGGGACGCACGTCTATGCCCTCTGGGGTGCTCAATCGACGGCCCCTGGCCTCCCCGGCGATGATGCGCAGCGTCATGGCTATTCGGGAGGACGGGGTTCTCGGGCCATGGGAGTGATGAGTACTCCCTCGCCCAGCACGAACTCGCCAACTGACTCAAAGCCGTGGCGGCGATAGAAGCCCACGTTGGCTGGGTTGCTCGACTCCAGATACGCCAGCTCGCCCATTCGATCGCAGCGATTCAGCATTGGGGCCAGAACCTTGCCTCCGTGTCCCTGGCTCTGCTGGTCGGGAGACGTACCCAGCACGGCCAAATACCAGTGGGACTCAGACAGGCGGGCCTGGTGCATCTGGCCCAGAGCCTCCATCCGAGAAGGGGCCAGATCGCCCAAGAGCTCGGTCATCATGGCGACAAACGCCCTATGGCCATCTGACTCCCCGAGATCAGCCGCATCTGGCTCTGCTGACGAGTCATTCCCACTCCGAGGTGGCTGCCAGTAGGCCACGCAGCCATCGATCCGGGTGCCGTGCAGCTCGGAGCCGGGTGGCTGATGGTCGAGGGAGAACGCCCACCAGCGCCGCAGCGACTTCACCCGAGTGGCATTATCGGGAAACACCCATTTCATTAGCGGATCTTGCTCGAAGGCGTCGGCCCAGATAGCCGCGATCTGCTCCCGCCTCTCCAAGCCCATCCGCACAATTTCCAACACAGTGCCTCCCAGGGCGTCAGCTCTTCATCAGGTAGTCGGCGTCGTCGTCCACCAGCAACAGCTCCACCTCGGCGTGCATCTCGGCGTGCCGTTGGAGGTCGGGGTCGTCGTCCAACATCTCCCCGGCTGCTTGACGAGCCCACACCACCCAATCCTTGTCCCGGCGCAACGAGGCCAGCTGCAAGTCGCTTCGGCCCTTTTGGCGCTCACCCAAGATGGTGCCCTCCCCCCGCAATTCCAAATCGGCCTCGGCCAGCTCGAACCCGTTGGTGGTCTCCACCAGAGCCCGGAGCCGCTCAGCGGCAATCCCCACCGCGTCGGCTGCCAATAGGCAGCACCACGACTCGTGGATACCCCGACCAACTCGACCTCTGAGCTGGTGAAGCTGCGCGATCCCAAACCGATCGGCGTCCACGATCACCATGATGGTGGCGTTGGGCACATCCACCCCCACTTCGATCACGGTGGTGGCCACCAACACGTCGATGCCCCCGCTTCGGAATAGATCCATCACCGATTCCTTCTCCGCCGGGGTGAGCCGGCCGTGAAGCAGCCCAACCCGCAGTCCGGCCAGCTCATCGGCCTGAAGACGCTCGTAGGTCTCGGTAACCGACCGGGCTTCGATGCTGTCGGACTCCTCGATCAGCGGACACACCACATAGGCCTGTCGGCCCTGCCCGACTTCGTCTCTGACCTGCTCCCACACCTCGGCTTCCTCGGGCGCGGTCCGGGCCCATCGGGTGGCAATCGGAGTTCGCCCCGGGGGCATCTCATCCAGCGTGGACACGTCCAGGTCGCCGTACACGGTCATGGCAGCGGTTCGGGGAATGGGGGTGGCCGTCATCACCAGCACATCGGGAGACGCCTCTTGGGCGCCTTTGGCCCGCAGCGCGGCCCGTTGCTCCACTCCGAACCGGTGCTGCTCATCCACCACCACCACTCCAAGCGAGGAGAAGTCCACCCCTTCCTGAATGAGGGAGTGGGTGCCGATCACGATGTCAATTGCTCCTGAGGCCAAGGACTCCTGGATGCGGGTCCGTTCGGCGCCCGCGGTCTGATTGGTAAGCAGCGCCACCCGCAGGGGCCGCTCCGCCAACAGAGAATCGGACGCGGGCACCACCACCCCGTCAAGCAGAGTCCGGACTCCCAAGTAGTGCTGGGTGGCCAGCACCTCGGTTGGTGCCATCAACGCGCCTTGGTGGCCGCCTTGCACCGCAGTGAGCATGGCTACCACTGCCACCACGGTCTTGCCCGCCCCCACATCTCCCTGCAAGAGCCGGTGCATGGGCACCGGGCGAGCCAAGTCTGCCGTCACTTCGCCGATCACCCGCCGCTGGGCGCCGGTCAGGGGAAACCCCAGCGAGCTGGTGAACCGATCGACAAGCTCTCCGCTGGTGTCATGGCTGATGCCCACGGCCGACTGCTCCACTGCCCGCTTGCGCATGATCAGCTTGAGTTGGAGCCGGAGCAGCTCGTCGAACACCAGCCGATTCCGGGCGGCGTAGTGGACATCCATGGTCTCTGGGCGATGGATGCTGTCGATGGCCTGGTGGCGGTCGATCAATCCGTGATGCTTCCGCAGGGACTCGGGAACCGGATCGCTGATCCCCCGCTGCTCGGATCGGCGCAAGGCCTCGTCCACCCACCGCCTGATCTCGCGGGTCTGGAGTCCGGCTTTGCCCGACTGGGGGTAAACCGGCACGATGCGCCCGGTCTCGTCTCCCACCAGATCGACTATGGGATTGGTCATCTGGTTCTGACCTCGATACCGGTCCAGTTTCCCGAACACCACCACCTCTTGGCCCTCGGACAACTGGCGATCCCGCCAAGGCTGATTGAAGAAGATTAAACCCAAACGGCCAGTGTCATCGCTGACCGTCACCCTGACCATCGTTCGGCTGCCCCGGAGCCTCTTGGAGAACACGCTGTCCACCCGGGCCATCACCATGGCCTCCACCCCGTCTTCCAGGTCGGAGATGGCGGCTCGGTTCGTCCGATCGATGTAGCGACGGGGGTAACAGGTCAGAAGATCCAGCACCGATTCCACCTCGACCGCGGCCAGCGCCTTGGCTTTGGCTCGACCCACACCGCTCAGTACTTCGACGTTCATGGCCTTGAAATCGGCCATCGTCAGCGGAGGCCGATCGGCCACCTCCTGGTCAGAGCTGACCACCGATGACAGGGTCACTCCACCCCGAAATAGAACGGATAGAGCGGCTGGCTGCCCTCGTGGACCTCCACTTCCACCGCGGGATGGTGCTCGGCCAGCCAACCGACCACTTCGCCGACCTCCTCGGTCGTGGCATCGGCGCCGGAGATGACCGTGACCAGCTCATGGCTGTCGTCGATGAGCTCGTCCAACAGCCCGGTGGCCGCCTGAGCCGCGCTTGGGGCCACCACCCGCAGGCCGCCTCGATCCAGTCCCAGCCACTGGCCCGCGGCAATGGGTCCCAGCTCGCTCTCGGTGTCGCGCACCGCTTGCGTAATCTCCCCGGTCACCACGTCGGCGGCGGCTTCGGCCATGGCCGACAGATTCTGTTCGGCACCGGCCGACGGGTCATAGGCCATCAAGGCGGCCAGGCCTTCGGCGATGCCCCGGGTGGGCACCACTCGCACGGTGGCGTCGGTGCACTCGTCCACCCGCTCGGCCACCGGCACGATGTTCTTGTTGTTGGGCAGCAACACGATCTCGGAAGCGTCGAGCTGCTCGACGGCCTGCACGAAATGCTCTGTGGAGGGATTCATGGTCTGGCCACCGGCGATGACCGCTCGGACCCCTAGCGATTCGAAGATTCGGCGCACTCCTGTTCCCACCGATACCGCAACAACCGCGGTACGCACCGGCTCGCCGGCCACCGTGGTGACCGTGCCGCCGATCTCGGCCTCAGCCATCGACTCGATGTGCTCAACCTGCTCGAACAAATCAGTCACCCGAATTTCGAACGGGCGACCGACGCCGATGCCCGCCTCGATGCTGGCCCCGATGTCGTTGCTGTGGATGTGGCAATTCCACAGGCCATCGCCACCCACCACCACGATGGAATCACCCAGGGCCTCCCAGGCGGAACGGAAGTCGCCGATGCGGTCGTCGTCGGTCTCCAAGAAGAACATCACCTCATAGCGCGTGCTGTCGCCTTCGTCACCGGAGTGATGAGGGTGATCGGCACCGTGGGGGTCGTCGGCCCCGGCTACCGCCGCGCCCACCCCCGCGGTTGGGTCCACCGGCGGCGGGTCGGGCAGCGGCCGGCCGTCCATCGCGGTGATCAGCGCATCCAGAAAGAGCAGAAACCCTGCTCCCCCGGCGTCAACCACATTGGCCCGGGCGAGTTGCGGCAACAGCTCCGGGGTGCGGTCCAGTGAGGCCCGCCCCGCCCGCTGGCATTCCTCCACCATTTGGACGAGACCGTCGACGCCCACCTCTACCGCCTCGGAGGCGGCGGTCGCCACATCCCGCACCACAGTCAGGATGGTCCCCTCCACCGGGGTGGATACCGCTTCGTCGGCCGCGACCGAAGCCCGTTTCAGCGCACCGGCCAGCACAGGGGGATCCATATGGCCGGCAGCGGCCACCGTGTCGGCCAAGCCGCGCAAGATCTGCGACAGGATCACTCCAGAGTTGCCCCGAGCCCCCATGAGCGATCCGTGGCTGATGGCGTGGCACACCTCGGCCATCCCCTCACCAGCGCCGGTCACCTCGGCCACCACCGTTTCCAGGGTGAGCGCCATGTTGGTGCCGGTATCGCCATCGGGAACCGGGTAGACGTTGAGCTGGTTGATGACGTCCCGGTGCATGCCGAGGACGTCTCGGTACCGCTCCATCGCCGCCCGCAATCCATCGGCGCCCAGCCGGTTTGCCGTCATGCTCCGCGATGCTATCTAGTCGAGCCTGCCCGACTCGCGAACCGTCTGGACCAGCCATTACCCTGCCATAATCCCCGATCACTGTCAGAAAGAGTCCCTGTGCAGGGTGTGATCAAGGCATACGATCCCGCAACCGGTCTTGGCGTTGTGGTGCGAGACACCGACCTGGCCGAGTTCGACTTGGCTGCCGATGCGCTAGAGGGATCGGTGTTCCGGATGCTGCGCCAAGGCCAGCGAGTGCTGTTCGATCTGGATGAAGGGCAAGCCACCCGTCTGCGGTTGGGCTCAGAGGTAGACATGGGGACCCCATCGTTCCTCACCGCCGCCGGCGACCCGGAGCCCGCGTGAGCCCTTCGGTTGCCGATCAGCTAGGCGCTCGCTTCGGCTTGGACTCGGTAAACGTCCGGGCCGGGCTGACCCAAGACGAGCTGTTCGCCGCCGCCATCGCCGGAGACCGGGGCCGCACCCGCATCGATGGAGGCGAGCACGACCAGAAGGCGTTCGCCACCGCTTTGGGCACCGACGGGCCGCTGATCTTCTACTCCGATCCCACGTGTACCGGCCGTCCCGTTCAGGACACCTTTGCGGTGGCCTGGCCCGAGTTGGTGGACGACGTGTGGTGGAAGGCGGACTTCAACAAGCTGGACGGCGACCACTACTCGGGATTGCTGGAGCGAGTGCTGGCCCATCTGAACGAGCGGCAGGCTGTGCTGTACACCGCCGACGTGTTCTGCGGCTGGGATCCGGATTTCGCCATCCCCTACCGGCTGGTGAGCGAGTACGCCACCCACGCCTACTTCGCCAACATCATGTTCCCCAAAGGCGTGCGCGACGACGCCGACCGCGATGCCGTGGGCTGGACCATGATCAACGTCCCCAGCTTCCGCTGCGATCCCGACCGCGACGGCACCCGCACCGACCGGGCGGTCATCATGGACCTGCGCAACCGGCTGGGGCTGGTTCTCGGGCGGGCCGACTACTGCGGAGTGGTCAAGAAGACCATGTTCACGGTGATGAACTTCGTGCTGCCCGATGCCAAGCAGCTCACCATGCACTGCTCGGCCAACGTGGACGACAGCGGCAACAGCGCCATCCTGTTCGGCTTGTCCGGCACCGGGAAGACCACGTTGTCGGCCGATCCTGATCGCAGCCTGATCGGCGACGACGAACATGTGTGGACCGAAACAGGGGTCTCCAACTTCGAGGACGGCTGCTACGCCAAGCTCATCGACTTGGACAAGGAGGCCGAGCCCATCATTGCCGCCGCTTTGTCGAGGGGGGGAACCCTCATTGAGAACGTCCCCGCCCTACCAGGCAAAGATCTGGCCGACACCGACCCCCAAGAGCTCGACCTCACCGACGACTCCATCACCGAGAACACCCGGTTCGCTTATCCGCTCTCGTGCAACCCCCATGTGGCCCCCGGTGCCAAAGGGCCCCACCCCCGCACCATCGTGCTGTTGACCGCCGATGCTTTCGGCGTGCTCCCCCCGGTGTCGATCCTCGATCGGGACGAGGTGATGTACCACTTCGTGATGGGGTTCACCGCCAAGCTGGCCGGCACGGAAGTGGGCGTGGTGGAGCCGCAGGCCACGTTCAGCGCCTGTTTCGGAGCGCCGTTCATGTCTCACAAGCCATCGGTGTACGCCGAACTCCTCGCCCATCGCATGGACGCCCACTCGGCCCGCTGCATCCTGTTGAACACCGGCTGGTCGGGAGGGCCCTACGGGGTGGGGAACCGCATGTCCATCTCCCACACCCGGGCGCTGCTGAACGCGGCCCTCAACGGCGACCTAGACACCGTGGACACCGTCAGGCTCCCCATCTTGGGGCTGCGGATCCCTATGTCGTGTCCCGGTGTCCCCGATGAGGTGTTGAACCCCCGGAACACCTGGAGCGACCCCGACGCCTACGACGAAGCTGCCGTTCAGCTGCGAGACCTTTTTCGGCAGAACTTCGAGGAACAAGGCTACGCGTCGCTGGGCATCAAGGAGATGCTCTAGCCGCCCATTCATAGGGTACGGTCACGTCCATAGAGGCTGTTAGCCCAGAACAGCCACTACTCGACTCTTGCGAAGCTGGAGTGGGCCACCCACAAGGGGCTGGTAGCTCGGGCTGGCAACTGCGTTGTCGGGTGAGCCGCTGGCAGCGGGGCGCAATCGCCGCCCATCAGTTTCTGAGCACCGGGTTGGTTTGGGCAGGTTGCCAGGTGGTGGTTCCGGTGTCGGGGAATGCTTCGGGCGGCGGGGCGATGCTGTGCCGGCCGGTTCGGGGGTGGTGTTCTACTTGGTGGTTGCTGTCGTGGATGTCGTGGTGGCAGTCGTTGCACACCAGCACCAGGTTGGGGTAGTCGGTTTTGCCGTCGTTTCGCCAGTGTTGGATGTGGTGGGCGAAGCTGCGATTGGCGTCCGATCCGCAGCCCACGCACGCTTTGTCGCGCACCATCAGGGCGACTCTCTGGGCGTCTGAGGCGCAGCGGCGCCGCCGTCCCAGCCACAAGTCCTGGGTTCTGGCGTTGAACACCGCCGGAAAGATGTCTGCCTCGCGCGCCAGCTTGACCAGCTCCTTGGCGGGAAGCGGCGTGCCGTCACAAACTCTGGCGTTCACCAGTTCCCTTTGGGCGGCGTCGTAGTCGGCCACCAGCACCAGCGCGACGCCTGCGGCCTTTCCCCTCTCAGGATGCAAAACCAGCTCCGCCAAAGCGTCAGCGGAGCGCTGGGCGTGGGTGCGCCGAGCCTTGGGATCCTCGGCGCGCCACAGCTCTTTCTCCTTGTGGGCCAGCACCCCGGCGATGTGGCTGCCGGTAACCGGGTCGAACTCCGCGTTGAGCACATACATACCCGTGTCGCCGTTTTGGAACAGCCGGGCTGAGCGCTTCTGCTTTCGCCGGTCGTGGATCGACTGCCCGCCGTCGCCCGACAGCTCGTGCTGCTGGCGCTTGACCGTTTTGGCCAACTCGTCATAAGTCTGGACCTTCGCGGCCTCCACAAGCTCCTCTTCGTCTATAGGCCCCTCAGACGACGCCCTAGCAATCAGCCGCGCGTGATCAGCCGGCACCTCCCCCGATGCCAGAGCCTCACAAGTCGCGGACAGCCCGGCCAGCCGCTCCGCAGCCTTGACATCATGGTGAGCCTTCGAGGGAGACGACCGCAGCACCTCGCGGGCCATCTTCTTGGCCCCGGAGGTGTCATGGCGGCGAGCCATCTCCGCCATCGTCTGAGCCTTCAACGCCTCAAGTTGCGACTCAGCCTCGCCCAACAGCCCCAACCGCTTGCGCAAACCAGAATCGGACAACCTGGCCACGTCTAAGAGATCGACGCACACCGCAGCCCCGCAACCGCCACCGGCGGTCCCGGTCCCCGAGTTCGAAGAGGGCGAAAACTCCATGGATGTATTCTACCGACGGCAGTGACACTTACCCCCCGAAAAACACCTCTTAACCAGGAAAAATAGCAAAAAACCTCTTCACCGGCCGATCTGCTTGCTTGCGGGCGCTGGAAGTCTTAGCCAGGGCGAATGTGTCACCAATCCCAGTAGAATTGCGTCAATGTGGTTTGGACTCGGAGATGATGTCGGGGTCGAACTGCCACCGGAACTGGTCTCAGCCCACGCGGAAGGCAGTCTGGTGCTGTTCGTCGGAGCGGGCGCATCGGTAGATCCGCCGTCATGCTTGCCGACCTTTAAGGAGTTGACCGGCAAACTGCTTCAGGAAAGCCACATGCCTCCGCCGAGGGGTGGCCTGGCCCTTGAAAGGCAACTGGGGGATTTGGGCAGAAGCGGGGTCGATGTCCATCTGAGGGTGAGCGAGATCATCGGAAGCCCCGATTCCCGGTCCAACGCCCTGCACATGGCCATCGCCGGCTTGGCCCTCGCCTCTCCCGAGCCCCGAGTGGTGACCACGAACTACGACCGCCACTTGTCTGCTTGCCTGAGTGACCTGTCCGGTAACGGCATAAACGAATTCCCCTCGCTGGCGTTTCCCCAGCGCGACGATTTCACCGGGATCGTGTACCTCCACGGATCGGTCAAAGAACCGCCGGAGCACTTGGTGGTCACCGACGCCGACTTCGGACAGGCGTATCTGGAGGCCCCGTGGACCGCGGCGCAGTTCTTGAGCCGGGTGTTCCGCCACAACACCGTGCTGTTCATCGGCTACAGCCACAACGACACCCTCATGGAGTACCTGGCCCGGTCGCTGCCCGCAGAACCCGGCAACCGGTACGCCCTGTGCGACGACCAGCAGGCAATGAGCGAGAGCTGGCAAGACCGGGGCATCCAGCCCATCAGGTACGGATCGCATGAGGCCCTGCCGCTCCTGCTGGAGAAATGGGCTGAGCGCTCCCGCATGGGCGCCCTTGACCATGAGCGGCGGGCCAAAGAGATTGTCCAGGGCACACCCCCGCTGCCGCGAGAAGACCAGTCGTACCTCGAAGAGACCGTTGAATCGCCCGAGCGGCTGCGCTTCTTCACTGAGAACGCCCAGAGCATCGAATGGCTGCGCTGGGCTGGGCAACGTCCAGAATTTCTCGCCATCTTCGACCCCAGGACAGAACGCCGACATCCCGACCTCTGGGCCAAGTGGTTCGTCGAGAACTACGCGCTCGGCGGCGACGCCGGGGCTCGCCAGGAGGCGCTGAGGGTGTTTCGCAATAGCGGAGGCCGGTTCAGTCCCAGTCTCTGGCATAGCCTGGCATCGCGAGGAGGAGGGCTGCTGCAAAACAGGGGAGACGCGGCCAAAGACGCCAAGAAGTGGTTCCCGCTGCTGATCGACCATGCTCCCCACGGCAGCAAGCGGTGTCTGGAGTCGCTCCTGGGAGACTGCGACCCGCAGGAGGACCGCCACGAGGCTCTGTGAGTATCCCCCCTTTGGCCGGTCACCTCGATTAGGAGGTAACCATGTCATTGATGGAAAGGGAGAGGCCGCCGGGCAGGGCCAGGCGGCGTTTCAGCAAGGAGTTCAAGGCTGACGCTGTGGCGTTGGTTTTGGACGGG
>JAJEIJ010000014.1:0-32079 GCA_022827725.1 Acidimicrobiia bacterium | reverse complement strand
CTCCGCGGGAGTGAGCAAAGACGACGTTGATGCCTTCTGGCTGGGCACGGCCTCCAGCGGCATGAGCGGGCTGACGCTGAGCCAGCCGCTGAAGTTGGAGGGTAAGCCGGTTACCCGGGTGGAGAACTTCTGCGCCACCGGCTCTGAGGCGCTTCGCCAAGCCTCCTACGCGGTGGCCAGCGGTGCCTACGACATGGCCATGGCCATCGGGGTGGAGAAGATCAAGGACTCCGGCTACCAGGGGCTGAACGCGCCGCCCGCCCCCCACGACGGCACCAAGCGGAACCTGACCGCCGCGGCCATGTACAGCCTGGTGTTGCCGGCCTACGCCGCTCGCTACGGGGTGGATGAGGATGAGCTGCGCATGGTGGTGGCCAAGATCGCCGAGAAGAACCACCGCAACGGCGCGCTAAACCCCCTGGCCCAGTTCCGCCGGGAGATGCCGGCCGAGAAGATCTGCGAGATGGCCTCGGTAGCCGGGCGGCTGTCGGTGTTCGATTGCTCGGGCGTGGCCGACGGTTCAGCAGCGGCCATCGTGGTGCGGGCGGAAGACGCCCACAAGTACTGCGACGATCCGCTGTACATCAAGGCGCTGTCGTTCGTGTCGGGCACCGGCGGCGGGCTCATCGACCCCGACTACGACTACACCACGTTTCCCGAATGCGAGATGGCCGGAGCCGATGCCTACCGCCAAGCCGGGATCGACGACCCCCGCTCCGCGCTGGCCATGGCCGAGGTCCACGACTGCTTCACCCCCACCGAGATGGTCCTCATGGAAGACCTGGGCTTCTGCGAGCGGGGCACCGCCTGGAAAGAGGTCCTGGCCGGAACCTTCGAACGCACCGGCGACATGCCCATCAACACCGACGGCGGCCTCAAAGCATTCGGCCACCCCGTGGGCGCCTCGGGCCTTCGCATGCACTACGAGTGCTGGCTCCAACTCCGCAGCAAAGCCGGCGACGACCGCCAAATCGACCTGTCAACCCGCAACCTCGGCCTCGTCCACAACCTCGGCGGATACCCCGGCGAAATGGTCTCCTTCGTCTCTATCCTCGGCCCTGAGTTGGGATGAAGACTCCATCTGAGGAAGACATCGCTCTACTTGCTGACAGGATCGACGAGAGACTGACCTATGTCGCGTACGAGAAGCTGCCTGGTCTTCTCGTAGAGGCGGCAAAATTGGCAGCAGTGACCGCTGCTACCTCGGGGGCTGGACAAGCGACGGCCATCGCAGCTCGCAGTGGCAAAGGGGCGAAGGCGGTAAGTGCGGGGATAAAGGCACTAAACGTTGCCAAAGCCAAAGTGGCCACCAGTTTGGTGGCCAAGAGTGTTACCCAGGCAGGGCAGACCGTTGCCTTGACGAGATCAACCAGGGCTGTTCAAAGAGTGGTTATGCAGGTACTGCCGCCTGATCGGATCAACGCAATTGCGAATCGAGCAGCAGTCTTGGCGATGCCTTGGTTGGCCAAGGCCTCGGAAGAGGGGAGAGACCGAGACTTCTCTCGGGCGTTGGCCCAAGCACTCTCTGATGCAGGCGTGGCGAATGCCCTGGCTAGGGAATTGCCTGACCGAGTGAAAAGGAGGCTAGGCACAGCTATGCCTCAAGCGGTGAAGAATGCCCTGGACAAGGCGCTTACGGAGGGATGGGGCTCACTATTGCCCAACTCCACAAATGGGAGGAATACAGACAGCTAAGCAAGACGGGGTTACAGAAGCGGAGTGCGGGACTACTGAGGTTAGGTGGCAATGGGCTGGAACTCGGGGCCTGACAATGGCTCGTAGTTCTCCGGCCACGGTGCGGTCAGTCGGCAGATTAGGCGCATGTAAGGGGGCACGTCTGGGGGGTTTACATGCTCAGCGGTTACTTTGATGTCGTCTTCACTGATGAGACTGCGGAGTTCGTGGACCGTGTCCACCAGGTAATCCGGCATCCAGCCCACCGGCTCATCATTTCGCGTGTTGATCAGGATGGCTCGAGGATTGCTCGAGTTATCAGGTTCATCAACAAGAGCTAGGCGGTCACCTCGCTGAAGCCCGGCAACTGCATCCGACGCGCCATCGCGGTGTCGAACGCCACGGGCGAAGAACAGGGCAGTGAGATTGCCGAAATTGGTGCGATGAGGCGGAGCAAACACTTCGATGCGGTCGGTCATCTTCCGGCCTTCGTTGCGGGCCATGACTTCGAAGGGGTCGGTTTCCACATCTAGGCCCAGAGTCTCGACGTACTCTTCGTAGTCTGGACGCTGACGAGGCATCTGCCGCTTGCGGAACACGGGGAACAGCTCATCGTCCACGTAGGATCGGTGCAGGTCAGGCAAGCCCGGCAGCAGCGGGAAGCCATCCAGTGTTTCTGCATGCTTCAAATACACAAATTCAAATGCCTGGGACTCATCAGAGACGCGCTGGGTTAGCAGGCCAACTGGGTGGATCAATCCATCTGGGTGGCGCCAAGTCACGAACAAGCGGTAGTCGGTCATTTGGCTCACCCTATCCACGGGGAGTGACAAATCGAATGTGACCAGCGTAGTCGGGCCTACGAAGCGAGACGGGACCAATTGTGTCGCAGCATTCGCTCCGCGAACTCTTTCGACGACGTCGACATCCGGTGCTCAGGAATGTCCCAGATCGGGGCGACGAGATCATCGATTTGCTGGACGTGCCCGAGCCAGTGGTCAAGCGCCGGCTGGCCAGCGATTTCTTGAGCATCGCGCAAGACCGAAATTGGATGCGGCTTGGAAGCGAATTGCGTCTTGGCCCGGTCGGCGTAACCTTCAGGAGTGCGGTTCTTGTCTCTCGATGACAACCGCTCCTCCTTGTCTTGATCGCTCAACTGGAATCCGAGGCTCGATGCATGATCAAAGGTCGGGGAGAGCCGGCGGTCCGTATTCACCGCTGAGGGTTTGATTGCGCTCCAGTTTTCCTCATGCCGGTCTGTGTTTCCGATCAGCGCGTCTAATGCCAGGTAGCCGACGAACACATCCCATGCAGAGAGCCCCAATCCAACCTCCAGTGGGGGGTGGATGTACTCGAGCGCTTTGAACACTGCCTCCACCTTGTACTGCTCTCGACGGTTGCGGGAGACACTGATGCCCAATTCTCCCATCAGTTCGTCACCGTTGATGAGGCTCTCTTCTTCCTTGAGCACAGATCGACAGACGGTCCCGTACCGCGTTTTGTCGCCGACCAGTTCGAAGGCGAGTTCAACCGGTGCGGCTGGGATACCTAGAGCACCGGCCACGTCGCAGGCGATTCGCTCGGCCCAGTCGTCACCCTTTTGATACTCAGGGGCACCCCTTGGCTGACTGAACGTGGCGTACTTCATTAGCCAGCGTTCCTCGTTGGCTGGGTTGATCAGCCATCGTTTGGGCTTTGTCCCAAGCTCTTCTTCTTCGTGTCGCCACCACTCGCTGACGTCGATCTCATGATCATCGAGAGAAGTCTGATTGCCCTCTGCCATCAACCTTGAAGAGTAACCAGGGGTTGTGACAACGCTGCGTATGTCCTCAGCGGGGCCAGACTTGGGGGCAGCGGGGGTGGTTGACGGGGGTACCCTCGGTGACTTCGGCGTGGTGGGGCTTTAGGGGGGTGCCCCGTTTGAAGCGGTAGACGGTTCCGTCGCCGCAGTATCGCACTGAGATGGCCCGGCGCCATTGATCGGTCACGTTGGCGTGGGCGCCGTGGAGGGTCATGGCGTGGTGGACGGCCACATCTCCGGGCGCCATGTCGAAGCAGAGCAGGTGCTCGGAGTCGTCCCGGTCGTAGTGGGGGACCTCCTCGCCGTCGGTGTCAGGCATCGACAGCTGGCTCACGAACCAGTTGGGCCGGAAGTTCCGCTCCCAGCGGTGCGAGCCCTTCACGTAGACAGTGGCCCCAGTGGCCTTGGAGATGGGGTCGAGCGGGCACCATGTGGTACACACCTTGTCGCCTTCGAGTTGGAAATAGGCCATGTCCTGGTGGATGGAGGTGGGTTCCTCGGTGTGGGGTTCCTTCACCAGCACGCTGTCTTCGTAGAACCACAGTTCTTTGCTTTGCATCAGCTCCGCGGCCACCTGCGGCAGGGGCGACTGAGTGGCGAAGTGCTCGAAATCGGGATCGGTCCACCAATGGTCGGTGCCGCCATGGAACTGGCCGCGGGGGGCGCCTGTTTTGGCCGCTGCGGGGTCGTTGAGCACGGTGCCGCCGCTGGGCGGTACCACCATGGCACCCATCTCGGTCATGTTGTTCATTTCCTCGGACCCCAGAGCCCGGTCTACCGGATTGGCCATGGAGGCCAGGGTCTCGTCGGAGAGCACTCCCCGAATCACCACCACCCCGTCGCGCCAGAAAGCCTCGATCTCCTTGTCGCTCACCAGTCCCATAGCGACAATCCTTACATTTGTTCCAACTCGGGGGGCATGCCGAGGTGGACCATGCTTTCGGCGGTGGAGCCCTGGGGGGTCCAGTCGGAGGTTTCCATGGCGTGGGCCATGCCCGAGGCCACTGACTCCATGGTCAGCTCGATGTCCTGGGCCGGGGAGGCCGCATAGACGATGCGGGCAAACTTGCCGCCGCCGGCGGTGAAGGCCTCGCCGGTCACCGTGCATTGGTCGCTCACCAGATGGGCCACCACCGGGGCCACCTTCTCGGCGCCGAAGTGATCCCGAAGGTACGACTTGAAGGGCGACTCGGGCAGGCCCTCGGTCAGCCGGGAGATAGCCGCGGGCAGCAGCAGGTTGGCGGTGATGTTGTGGGCCTGGCCGAACATGGCCTCGGTGCGGGTGAAGCCGAACAGCCCCGACTTGGTGGACGCATAGGAGGCGATGGGGTTGCCGAAGCATGCCGGGGAGCCGGTGTTGATGATTCGTCCGTAGCCTCGCTCCACCATGTGGGGCCACGCCGCCTTGGCGGTGTTGAGGCATCCCAGCAGGGTCACCCCCACGTGGCGGTGCATCTCTTCGGCGTCGATGTCGGGGAAAAACGCCGAGCTGGCGACCCCGGCGTTGTTGATGAGGATGTCCACCCGGCCCCAGGCATCCATTGCACTGGCCACCATCGCCTGAGCGGTGGCTTCCTCGGCCACGTCGCCGTTGTTGGCGATGGCCTCGCCACCGGCGTCACGGATGCGTTGCGCGGCCTCCTCTGCTATGTCGGGATTGAAGCCCTGTTCGACCAGGCCCAGGGTGCCGCTGCCGAGGTCGTTGAGCACGATCTTGGCGCCGCGCTCGGCCAGGTAGCTGGCGTGGGCGAATCCCAGGCCGATTCTGTCTGCGGCGCCGGTGACTATGGCGACTCGGTCTTGGAATTCACTGGGCATGGCAGGTCACGCTCCGTTCAGAAGGGGGGCGAGAGTCTCGAGGGTTTCGAGGCTGGGGCGGGTCTTGTCCACCGGGTCGAGCGGCTGGATGCACACGTGGGTTGCGCCGGCTTCGTGGTGCTGGCGCACCCGTTCGGCCAGGGCGTTCTCATCGCCCCAGGCCACCACCGCGTCTACAACCTCGTCGCTGCCGCCGTCGTTGAGGGCGCTCTCCTCGAAGCCGCAGCGCATGAGGTTGTTCCGATAGTTGGGCATGGTTATCGGCCCGGCCATGGACGCCCGGGCCCGCTCCCTGGCCCGCACCGGGTCGGTTTCCAGCATCACCTTCTGCTCCGGGCAGATCCACGCGTCGGGACCCATGATCTCCCGGGACCGCCGAGAGTTCTCCGGCGGCGCGAAGTACGGGTGGGCCCCCATGGTGCGCTCGGCGGCCAGCTTCAACATGAGCGGGCCGAGGGCGGCCAGCACCATGGGAGGCTCGCCGTCGAGTTGCGGTCCCCACCACATGGCGCTTTCCATCTTGTCGAGGTACTCCCGCATCGACGGGATCGGCTTGGGATAGGGCTTGCCCTGCAACCGCTCCACTGGAGCTTGGTGGGACACCCCGAGGCCGAGCAGAAAACGGCCCCCCGACTGGTCGTGCAATTCCCGTTGGGCGCAGGAGGTGGCCTGGGCCTCCCGCAGGTGGATGTTGACCACGCCGGTGGCCAGCACCAGAGTGGAGGTGTGGTTGAGCAGCAGCGAGGCATGGGCGAACGGATCGCGGCCGAAGGCGTCGGGGATCCACAGGGCGCCGTAGCCCAACTCCTCGACCCGCTGGGCGAATTCGATGGCCTCGGTGGTTGAGAAGCTGTCGGTGCGGGTCCAAACCCCGACGCGGCCTATGTCCATGCTCATGGCGTCAACGTAGCGGCCCGCCAGCGGCAGAGAGATGGTCAGGCGACGATCTGGCTGTCGTGCAGGCGGGCGATCTCGGTGCCCGACAGGCCGAGCACGTCGGCCAGCACTTCGTCGGTGTGCTGGCCCAGCCGAGGGGCAGGTCCGGGATCCACCAGATGCTCATCAGAGAACCGGAGCGGGGGGCCGGAGGTGAGATATTGCCCGGTCTCGGGGTGGTCCACCTCGGCAAACAGCGGGTTCTTGGTGGAGCAGCGGGGATCATTAGCCACCAGTTCCAGCATCGACTGGTAACGGCCCCAGCACACCCCTTGGGCGTCGAGGGCGGCCGACGCCTCAGCCAGGGTGTGGCTTGCGCACCACTGGGCCACCAGTGGATTGAGGCGATCCTGGGCCAAATAGCGGTCTCCGTCCACCCGGGTGAAGTCCAGGCCGGTTTCGGCCTCCAGGGCAGCCACCTCCTCGGCGATGCCGCAAGCGGCCACGACGCCCTGCCACTCTCGGCCGCTCACCCCCGCGATATAGATGCGCTCGCCGTCGGCCAACTCGAAATCTCGGCCGAAGGCACCGTAGACGTTGTTGCCGATCCGGGGTCGCTGGGTGCCAAGGAGCTGGGCCTGGGCCACATGGCCCAGCATCGACACCGAGGCCAGCGCCACGTCGGACAGGGCCAAGTTCACCAGGCTGCCCTCACCGGTGCGGGAACGCTGCCGCTCGGCGGCCAGCACTCCCACGGCGGCGGTTTGGCCGCAGATGATGTCCCAGGCGGGCAGCACGTGGTTGATGGTGCCGTCATCGCCGGTGACCCAGGGGTAGCCCATGGCGCAGTTCACGGTGTAGTCCACCGCGGTGGAGCCGTCGTGGTTGCCGGTGATGGCCACCATGATGAGATCGTCGCGATATTGGCGGAGGCTGTCGTACGACAGCCAGCCGACGGCGGGGAAGTTGGTGGTGAAGATTCCGGCATCAGGGCCGGGTGCGGTGGCCAAGGCGGTGATCAGCTCTTGGCCCTCGGGGGAGCGGAGGTCGACCTGGATCGACCGCTTCCCCTTATTGAGACCTTGCCAATACAGCGACTGGCCATCGGGGGTGAGCGGCCACCGCTGGAAGTCGATGCCGCCGCCGATGGCGTCGAAGCGGATCACGTCGGCCCCGTGTTGGGCCAGCGTCATTCCCCCCGAGGGGCAGGCCACAAACGCCGATCCCTCCACCACCCGCATTCCCGCCAGCACGCCGCTCATGATCAGGAGTCCAGCAGGGGCAGGACATCGGTGCCGAAGCAAGCGACTTGGTCGACGTATTCGCCTGCGTCGCGGGACCGGAAAAAGAGAAACACCACCGAAGTCCCCAACTCGTGGGCGTAACGGAGCGACTCGGCAACCTGGTCGGGAGAGCCGCCGATATACGGCCATCCCGGCGGGAAGAGCCCCTCCGGCGGGTCGCCGATATAAACGGTCCCGGCCAACCAGCCGAGGTCCACTTCATCGAGGTCGCGGCCCACCACGTCGGCATGGGCCCGCATGAAGTCGATCTGCTCGGCCATGGCCTTTCGAGGCGTGCCCTGGGGGATCCAGCCGTCCCCCCGCTCCACCACCCGGCGCAGGGCCGGGCGGGTGCTGCCCCCGATCCAGACAGGAATGGTGTCCTGCGCGGCGGCGGGGCCCACTCCCACGTCTTTGAAGTCGTAGAACTCTCCGCTGAACTCACAAAATCCACCGGCGGCCTCCACCGCCACCCGAACCGCGTCTATGGCCTCGTCGGTCATGCGGCCCCGGTCGGCAAAGCTCAATCCCAGAGCTTCGAATTCGGCCTCGACGTGGCCGGCACCCACCCCCATCAATGCCCGTCCACCGGTGAGGTGGTCGAGGGTGCAAAAGGAGTTCGCGGTGGTCAGAGGGTGGCGATAGGGAAGGACGTACACCTCCGACAGCAGCCGGATCGTGCTGGTGGCCGCTCCCAGGAAGCTGAGCGTGGCGATCGGGTCGTACCACGTGGTGGACATGTGGGCGGCGTACTCGTTGTTTGGAATGGCGATGTGGTCGCACACCCCCACGAACCCGAGTCCAGCGGCCTCCGCGGCCTGGGTGATGGCCAACAAGTCGCCTACGGTGGCGTTTGGCTCCCACGGCTGGCAGATTCGCTCGTTGAGGGTCTGAATCGGCAACTGGATCCCGTAGAGGATCTCGCCGTCGGCAGTTATGCGCGCCATGGGGTCATTGTGGTGGGTTTGAGGTGGATTTCTCACACTCAGACATCAATCAGCACTCCGATGCTTGGGATTGCCTGGTGGGTGAAGGCCGAGGCTGTCGAAGAGGAACGCCCGTTGGAGCAGCAGGAGGTTCTCGGCCACCTGTTCTTGAGGGGTCATGTGGGTGACACCGGGCAACGGCAGCACCTGGTGGGGGCGGCCGGCCTCGAACAGGGCCTGGGAGAGTTGGAGGGTGTGGGCCGCGAACACGTTGTCGTCGGCCAAACCGCAGATCAACAGGAGCGGGCGGGTGAGGTCGCCGGCCAATTCCAGCAGGCTGGTGCGGGTGTAGGCCTGGGGGCTGTGGTCGGGGTGGCCCAGGTAGCGCTCGGTGTAGTGGGTGTCGTAGAGCCGCCAGTCGGTCACCGGTGCTCCGGCGATGGCGGCGTGGAACCGGTCGGGCCGGGCCAATACGGCCAAAGCGGCCAGATAGCCCCCGAATGACCAACCCCTAACGGCCACCCGGCTCAAGTCCAGGCGGGGATGCTGCTCAGCCAGTGCATCGAGGGCGTCGACCTGGTCTTCGAGCACCGGATGGGCCAGATCGCCGGCCACCGCCCGCTCCCAAGCCGGGCCGCGGGCGGGGGTGCCCCGGCCATCGGTGATGACCACCGCGAACCCCTGGTTGGCGAACCACTGCGACACGTGGAACGGTGAGCGGGCTTTGAGCACGCGCTGGGCGTGGGGGCCGCCGTAGGGGTCGAGGAGCACCGGCAGCGGATGGCCCTCGGTTCTGTTGTCGTCCGACGGATACAGCACCGCGGCGCGCAATTCTCGACTGCCGACGACAGAGAACCGGGGTGCCGGAGTCAACGACGGCGTGGAAGCACTAGAGGTGATGGGGATGCGCTCGGTAGGGGTGATCACTTCTACCGCCGCCTCCCGGTCGGTCCCCGCGGCCCGTGCCATCACGACGGTGTCGCCTCCAGTGGCTGCGCTGTATACGCCCAGCTGGTCGCTGAGCCGGTCCAGGTTGCCTTCGAGGTCGAGCTGCCAAACATGGACCTCGGTGGGTTCGTCCGACGCGGTGAACACAACCCGGTGCTCATCGGCGGCCACCACGTTTCGGACTTGGATGGTGTCAGGGGTGGCTGCGTTGCCATCGATCACCAGGCGTCGGGCCGTGCTCCGGTCCTCTGCGGTCACGAGTTGCTCGCCCATCCACGTGGGCGTGCCGGGCACCAGCTCCACCCAGTGTTCGTCACTCTGGCGGGCCAGCTCGGTGGTGGCACCGGTATCGGGGTCGACCTCTAAGGTCACCACCGTTCGCTGGTCGCGGCTCTGCACGGTGATGACAGGGTTCGATCGGGGAGCCCACGCGGCCCGGGCGAGATACTCGAATGCGTCTCGATCCCAGACCACATCGACCCGGCTGCCGTCGAGCCCGAGAACGGCCAGTGAGACGTCGGCGTTGACTGTGCCCGCGGCGGGATAGGCCATGGGCGCCGGAGTCGCCGCCGGATCAGCGGGGGAGGGGATGTACCAGATAGGAACTTCGGCGGTGTCCACTCGGGCCACCAGCAAGCGCTGGCTGTCGGGAGACCACCAGAATCCCCGGCTCCGGCCCATCTCCTCGGCGGCGATGAACTCGGCCGACCCCCAGCTCACGGTGTCGCCCGGCTCGTCGATGACCTCCCGGTCGAGCCCGTCGGCCGCGGCATCCACCACTCGCAAGCCTGAGCCGGACACATAGGCCACCCGCTGCCCATCAGGTGAGGGGCGGGGATCGAATGCACCAGGCTCGACAGGGAGCGAATCGACGGTCCCTTCGGCTGCATCGGCTAGGAACACCCGGCCGTCCAAGGTGAAGGCGATTTTGGTCAGGCTTGGATCGCCGGCGTAGGCCACGATCCCCCCGCCGCTCTCCCGGGCTCGCTCTCGGCGGGCCCGCTCCGCTGGCGGCAGGTTCTCCTCGCCGGGGTCGGCCAAGAGTTCGACCGGATCGGCCGCCACACGTTCCTCTCCGGTAGCGGTGTCCAGCAGCCAGAGCCGGTTCACTGGATCGTCACCTGACTCACTGCGCAGAAAGGCCACCCGGCCTCCATTGTCAGAGACGGTGAAGCTGCGGGGTGCCCCCAAGGTGAATCCCCGGGTGCGGGCGTGCTGGCGGGGGAACGACTCGGTCATAGCGTGCCGAATGAATCTAGGTCGGCCGCGGCCGTGGCGGCGCGGTTGACCAGGACCAGTGAGGTGGATTTGGGCATCATCACGCCCACTGCGGCGGTCACCAGCATGGCCTCGACCGCGTAGACAACATTGCGGCGATAGGCCAGCCAGGCTTCATCAGAATCCGGGGCGACCGGGCCGAGTTGGCGCAGATAGTCAGTCAGCAGATCCTTCTCCGCGCTTCGACGTATCTCGGGGTCAAGCGAGGTGGCCAGCAGATAGGCGACGTCTCGGGCCCACGGCCCGGCCCGGCACAGCTGCCAGTCGATGAGCCCGGGGCGGTCGTCGGCGGCGACGAATTGGTTCCCCGGGTGGCAGTCGTTGTGGATCAGAGTGGTCGGTCCGGCCGACATCGCCTCCTGGGCCCCCCGGCGGGTGCGGGCATACCGGGCAATGGGCTGGTGCAGCTCCTCGGGAACCGCCGAGCCAACTCGCCAGAGCCCCAGGCGGCAGAGCAAGGGGCTGAGCAATGCCCCCAGCTTCAGTTCTCGACGGGGGTTTCGAGCCAGCCACGGGTGCGACTCAGTACGCCCCCACCATTGCCGATGCATGGCGGCCAGCGACGCCAGCAGCGAGGCTGTCTGATCCGCGCTGAGGGTGTCGGTAGACCGCCGCAGGGTCGCACCGGAGTCGGTCAAATCCTCTAGCACCACGATGAAGCCGCGCCAGAAGTGGTCCGCGCCGTGGCAATGAGGGGTGGCGATGGGCACCTGATCACGCAACTCGGTGTAGAACCTGACCTCGGCCCGACTCAGCCGAGGCACCGCGACGAAAGCGCGAGCGATCAGGGAACGGGATGGTCGCTTGACGAACACGGCCAGCTTTTGGCCATCGGCCAAGTGCAGCCGAGCCCGGGTTCTTCGCGTGGTGCCCGACTGATCATCCAGGATCTCGATCTCCGTCACGGGCTGGCCGAACAGCTGGTTCTGGTATTTCCTCAGGATTTTCTCCAGATCGTGCCGCCGGGAGTGTCCTCCAACACGATTCCCCGGGCGGTCAGCTCATCGCGGATGCGGTCGGCGGAAGCGAAGTCCTTAGCCTGGCGGGCCTCGTCCCGCTCGGCCAGCAGCATTGCCACCTCTGCGGCCAAAGCGTCATCGCCCGCTTGGTTGTCGCTCGCCAAGGTGAGGCCCAAGGCACCAGTCAGGTCGACCACCGTGGCGTGGTCCGCAGCCGCCCGGTCGGTGTCTCCGGCATCCAGCGCGGCGTTCGCCTCCCGGACCAAGTCGAACACCACCGCCAGACCGGCGGGAGTGCCAAAGTCGTCGTCCATTGCTGCGGTGAACCGGGCAACCGCATCGGGATCAGGCGTTGCCCCTTGATCCAGGCCTGCGGCGGTGGCCCGGCGGTGCCAGGCTCGGAGCCGGTCGAGCGCCCCTGAAGCGCCGACCAGGGCATCGTCGCTCAGCTCCATGACCGTGCGGTAATGGGTTTGCAGCATCAATAGCCGCAGCACCTGGGGCTCATAGGCATCGAGCAGATCGGACATGGTGGTGAAGTTGCCCAGCGACTTGGCCATCTTCTCGCCGTTCACGTTGAGCATGGCTCCATGGATCCAATGGCGGGCGAAGCCCAGCTCTGCCCCTTCGGCCTCGGCCACCTCGTTCTGATGATGGGGGAAAGCCAAATCGTCGCCCCCGCCATGGATGTCGAACGTCTCGCCCAGAAGGTCAGTGGCCATGGCCACGCATTCAATGTGCCAGCCGGGTCGGCCGGGCCCCCACGGGGAGTCCCATACCGGCTCCCCTGGTTTGGCTGCTTTCCACAAGGCGAAATCCAGTGGATCGGTCTTGTCGACGTCCACCTCCACCCGGGCTCCGGCGCCCTCGCGCAACTCCTCTGGGGTGCGCCCGATCAGGTCGCCGTAGCGGGCGTGGGCGTCCACCGAGAAATACACGCCCTTGCCCTCGATGGCGTAGGCCGCGCCCCGATCCACCAGATCGCTGATGAACTCAAGCATCTCGGTTACATATTCGGTGGCGTGGGGCTGGTGGTCGGGCCGAGCGATGCCGAACCGGTCCATCTGCTCGGTATAGACCTGCTCGTACCGGGTCGCCAGCTCGGTCTCGGTGGTCCCGGTCTCAGCAGCCCGGGCGATGATCTTGTCGTCGATGTCGGTGATATTCGACACGAACACAACTTCGAAGCTCCGCCACTGGAGGTAGCGGCGGATCATGTCGAAGGTGAACGCGGTGCGGGCGTGGCCCACGTGGGGGTCGTCGTACACCGTGGGCCCGCACACATACATCGACACCCGGCCATCAACCAGCGGCTCGAACGGTACGATCTCCCGAAGCCGAGTGTCATAGAACGAGACCACGCCAGAAGGCTAGCTATCGCCTCCGCCCATGCTGCCATCCGTTTGACGGGATGCCAGAGGGTTACAGTCAACCGGTGATGCAGCAAGCAGCCGTGGACCCGGCGGTGATGCGCCGGGCCTGGCTGGTGCTGGTGGTGGTGAGCTTGGCCAGCTTCCAGACGGCCATGTCGCTGTCGATCATCTTCGTGGTCTATGCCGACCTGAAGGAGTCCTTTCCCCACGCCAGCGAGGCCGAGCTGTCTTGGGTTATCAACTCTTTCACCATCGTCGGAGCGGCCACCCTGGTCATCTGCGGGGTCCTAGGGGAGCGGTGGGGACGGCGGCGCACTCTGATGGCCGGTATCGCGGTGTTCACCCTGGCATCGGCGGGGGCTGCGCTGGCGCCCAGCACCGGCTTGCTCATCGTGGCCCGGGCTCTCCAGGGGTTCGGAACGTCGCTGAGCCTGCCCATGGGGGCGGCCATTGTGATCGAGGCATTCCCGGTAGCCCGCCGGGGAACCGGCGTGGGAGCGTGGTCGGCCAACGGCGCGGTGGCCGCGGCCATGGGACCTTCGGTGGGTGCCCTGCTGGTGCATGTGGGCGACTGGCGGTGGGCGTTCTGGCTGAACGTGCCCTTCGGGGTGATCGCTCTGGCCTTTATCGGGAAGGTCATCCAAGAGCACCGCAATCCGCAGACCCCGGAGCTGCCCGATCGCCTGGGAGCGCTCATGGTGTTGGCCGGCGTCGGCGGGGTGGTGTTCGCCCTGGTGCAGAGCCGGGAGTGGTCATGGGCCGATCCGGTGGTGCTGGCGGCCTTGATCGGAGGGCCGCTGGTGCTCGGACTGCTGGCCTGGAGGTCGATGCGTCACCGATTACCGGTGATCGACCCCAGGCTTTTCCAATTCAAGAGCTTCCGGCTGGGCAACTACGGGATGCTGGTATTCTCCATCGCCTTCTTCGGGCATCAGTTGGTGGGCGTGAACTACCTGACCATCGTCTGGGAGCTGACCATATTCGAGGCCGGAATGCTGCTGACCCCGGTGTTCGTGTTCACCGGCCTGCTGTCGGCGCTGTCGGGCCGGTGGGCCGACCGGTGGGGGCCAGCCCGATTCGTCGTCGCCGGGAGCCTGATGTGGACGGGGGGAATGGTGTGGCAGTGGGCCACGCTGGGGGGCGAGGAGGATCTTGTGGCCTGGGTGCTCAGCGTGACGCTGGCTGGAATCGGATCGGGCTTGGTGTGGGGGTCGCTGTTCGCCGTCATGGTGGCCGATCTGCCCAGCGAATTCTTGGCCTCGGGATCCAGCGTGGCCCAGACCATGATGCGGGTGGGAAACGCCTTCGGCGTGGCCATCGCGGTGACCGTCATTGGCGCCACGCTGGCGGATGGCCAGATCGGCAACCTCGGCACCAGCTATATCATGCTGGCTGCCGGGGGCGCGGTGACTGCGGTGCTGGGAGTGCGTTGCACCCAGCCCAGGGGCATGCCGGCCCTCGTGTTGAAATAAAGTCAAGGGGATGAGCACTGCTGTCAAGGGTCTGGTTGCCTACGCCCACGTGAATATCCCGGTGACCGATGTGGAAGCCGCCGATGCCTTCTACATCGAGAAGCTGGGGCTGGAGAAGCTCCCCCGGCCCGACTTCGGAGGGTTCGATGGGTCGTGGCTGCGGTTGGGCCCCTCCCAGCTACACCTGAGCAAGGTGGACGAAATGCCTGACAGCGCCGGGGTCATGTCCCACTTCGCCCTCTTCATTCCTCCCGACGAATTCGACGCCACCATGGCCGAGTTGGCCGAGCGGGGTGTGGAGTTCTTCATCGAGCCGAACGAGCGGGATGACTTCGGCGTGGCAGTGCGATCGGCCTTCGCCCGTGATCCCGATGGGAACCTCATCGAGTTCACCGACGTCGCCTTATTCGAGTGATGGAGGTCTTCACTCGGACCAATTGAGACTCATGCCCTCGATTCTCGGTCACCCGGTTCTGCGAAGGGAAGATCCCCGCTTCCTCACCGGCCAGGGCGCGTTCGTGGCCAATTTGGTGCCACCCGAAGCCGCCCATGTCGTGTATGTGACATCGACAGAGCCCCATGCCCGGCTGCGGTCGGTGGATGTAGAGGCCGCCGTAGCCGCTCCTGGAGTGCTCGGGGTGTTCACTGCTGCTGACATCGACCCCGACGTGGTGGTGTACCCCCCGCCGTTTCCCGGCATGAACGATCAGATGGCCCGGACCATGCTGGCCGGCGAGGTGGTCCGCTACGTGGGCGAGCCGATCGCGGCGGTGGTGGCCGATGAGCCGGAGCTTGCTGCCGACGCGGCTGACATGGTGACGGTGGACTACGAGCCGCGGCCCCCGCTGGTCGACCTGGAGGCCTCGCTGCGGGGCGATGTGGTGCTGTTTGAGGGCATTGATGATCAGACGGTGTTCCGGTGCGGGGCGGGCCAGACTCCCGATTTCGAAGCTTGCGATGTGGTGGTGCGGGCCCGGTTCCTCAACCAGCGGGTGTCGGCGGCGCCCATTGAGGCTCGAACGGGCTTCTCCTACTGGGAGGGCGACCGGCTGATCCATCACACCGCCACCCAAGGCAGCCACAACGTGAAGACGGCGTTGATGGGCATATACGGCTTGGATCCCGACCAGGTGTTGGTGATCACCCCCGATGTGGGCGGCAGCTTCGGCGCCAAGTTCCGCTGCTACCCCGAGGAGGCCCTTCTCGGCTGGCTGGCCCGTCGCTTGGGCCGCCCGTGTGCTTGGGCGGAGACCCGCACTCAGTCGATGACCGGGCTGGGCAGTGGCCGGGGCCAGATCCAGGATGTGGTGGTGGGCGGTGGCCGGGATGGGCGGATTACCGCCCTTCAGTTCGAGGTGATCCAAGACAGCGGGGCTTTTCCGCTCATTGCCGGGTTCTTGCCCCGCATGACCATGGCTATGTTCACCGGGGTCTACGACATCGCCAGTGCCGGATACCAAGCGGTTTCGGTGCCCACCTCCACCACACCCAATGGAGCCTTCCGAGGGGCCGGTCGGCCTGAAGCGACCTCGGCCATCGAACGGGCGGTGGACTTGTTCGCCGCGGAGGTCGAGATGGACCCCGCCGAGGTGCGCCGCCGCAACTTCATCGACCCAGAGGCATTTCCCCACACCACTGTGTCGGGTATGAGCTACGACTCTGGCGACTACGGCCGGGCCTTGGATCTTGCGCTTGAGACGGCTGGCTACGACGATCTGCGGGCTGAGCAGGCCGCTCGTCGGGCCAACGGCTCGGGAACGCTCATGGGAATCGGCCTGTCCACCTATGTGGAGGTCACCGCCACAACTGGGGCGGGGGATTTCGCCTCGGTGGAACTGGATACCGATGGCACGGTGAAGGCGGTGACCAGTTCCACGCCCCACGGCCAAGGCCACGAGACGGTGTGGCCGATGATCGTGGCCGATGTACTGGGCCTCGAATTGGATCGAGTGATGGCGGTGGGCGGCAATACCGACTGCACTCCCCGGGGACAGGTCACAGGCGGGTCGCGCTCGGCCCAGATCGTGGGGTCGATGCTGGCCGACGCCTCCCAGAAGCTGGTGGAGCAGGTGCTGCCGACGGCTGCCGATCTGTTGGAGGCCGCGGTGGGTGATGTGGTTCACGATCCCGATGGCGGGCGCTTTCATGTGGCTGGCACCCCGGCGGTGTCAGTGGGATGGGGGGCAGTGGCCGCCGCACTGGACGCCCCTCTGACCGTGGAGTCGGATTTCGAGTCCGGGGGCCAGACCTTCCCGTTCGGCGCCCATGTGGCCGTGGTGGAGGTAGACGCCGAGACCGGCCGGACAGAGTTGGTGCGGCTGGTGGCCGTGGACGACGCCGGCACCGTGTTGAACCCGCTCATCTTCGAGGGCCAGATTCACGGGGGAATCGCCGGCGGTGTTGCCCAAGCCCTAATGGAGGAGGTGGCCTACGACGCTGATGCCAACCCGCTCACCACCAACTTTGCCGATTACCCGGTGATCTCGGCGGCCGAGCTCCCTAGTTTCGAGCTGATCAGTTCCGAAACTCCCACCGATCGGAACCTGCTGGGGGCCAAGGGCATCGGCGAAGCGGGCACCGTCGGGGCGACCGCCGCAGTGCAGAATGCGGTGATCGATGCCCTCGCCCCCTATGGCGTCCGTCATCTGGACATGCCGTTGTCACCCCAACGAGTGTGGAAGGCCATGCAGGACCATGTCTGAACAGCATTTGGAAGAGCGGGTGCTGGCCATCTGGCAGACCCGTCGGGCCCAGGCACTCTACTGGGTATTGCGGGCGATTATCCGGTTAGTGGGGCGCTTCTATCTGCGGACCAGAATGGTCGGCGCCGAGCGGCTGAGAATCGAAGGGGCGTTCATCATCGCCCCAGTACACCGGTCGAATCTTGACGGCCCATTGGTGAACTCCCGATGCCCCCGAAAGGTGCGATCGCTGGCCAAGATCGAGATGTTCAAAGGGAAGGTAGGAACCTGGATCAGTGCCATGATCGGATCATTCCCCGTGCACAGGGGGGCGGGAGACCGCCGGTCGCTGCAAGCGGCCGTGGGATTGCTGCGACGGGGCGAGCCGTTGCTGGTGTTCCCTGAGGGCACTCGCCATTCGGGTCGGCAGGTGGGGGAGATTTTCGGGGGCGCTGCCTTTTTGGCTGCTCGAACCGGAGTGCCGATCCTCCCGGTGGGCATTGCTGGCACGGAGGAGGCCATGCCCCCCAAGGCCAAATTCCTACGGAGGGTGCCGGTGTCCATCGTGATCGGTGAACCACTCCTGCCTCCCGATACCGAGAACGGTCGGTTGTCGTCCCACCAGCGCAGCGAATTCACCGTCCGCCTGCGAGAAGCCATGCAAACGGCTATGGACGAGGCCGTGGAGCTGGCGTCAACCCGTCGCACCCGCCGCCGCCGACGTGCCAAGCGCGATGATGAGGTGCGGTGAGCGCAGTTGAAGTTATTCACGCGGCCGAGGCTGAGGCAGCGGCTGGCTATCCCGGGTCCACGGTCGCGCTTACCGGCGGCTGCTCGGCTCAGCTCGTGAGCCCTGACGGGGCGACGCTGTGGCTCGTGGCCGCGGAATTGGCCGCGGGCACCGAAATGCGGTGGGGGACCGAGCACGGTGACGAGGCTGTGTATGTGCGCTCCGGCAGCCTGGTTATTGACGGGCGGGCCTGCCCTGAAGATGGGGCGATGGTGGTGGAAGCGGGGGTGGCTGCCACCGCGATTGCGGAGTCTGATACCACCATCGTCCACGTGGGGCCGACCGACCCCGCTCCACCTACGAAAGGGCTGAGGGGTCCGGCCGACACTGAGGGCCGAAGTGTGCGGATAGTCGGCCCCGATGGGATATGGGCCACGGTGGATGAAACCCAGCGCACCCGGTTCTTTTCTGACGCCTCAGCACCCACCAATCGGCTGTGGCTGTTGGCCACCGACCGACCTCAGTACTTCGAGTCGTCAGCTCACAGCCACTCCCAAGACGAGCTGATCCATGTGCTGCGAGGCGAGATCCGAGTGGGGCGTCGAGTCGTCAGCGAGGGCGACACCCTTTGGGTGGCCGCCGACCGCCGCTACAAGCTCTACAGCGGCGACGAAGGCGTCCATTTCATCAACTACCGCCGCGACGCCTCGGTCATGACCTCCCCCAACTATGACGGCCCCCTGCTTGAAGCCGGGGAGAGCACCAACATGACATGGGTGGGCGATTATCGCTGAGCAAGCCAGGGGTGCCCACGGATTCTGTGCCAAAGCGGTTAGTTTGCAGTGTGCTTCATCGCGTGGCGACGCTGCTGTTGGTTGCGGCTCTGATCGCAGCAGGCTGCTCAGACGGCACCGATGCGCCTTCGGTATCGAATGCCGAGCCCACGGAGATCTCTAAATCTGCAACGGAGAAGGTGCCGGGGGCTACGGTGCCTGCGCCTACCCAAGAGGCAACCCCCGCTGCGGTCGTGCCCGAGACGCTCACCGAAGAGCCTGCGCCCACTGCTATTCGACCGGCACCTGAGGCCTTTGCCTTCCAGGACTGCGGGCAGGTCTATCTCTGCGCTGAGCTGGAAGTTCCTGCCGAACACAACGATCCGGGCGCGGGAACCATCACGCTGGAACTCGGGATGCTGCCGGCAACCGGCCCGGATAACCGCATCGGTGTACTGCTGGTGAATCCCGGCGGTCCCGGTGGGGGTTTCGAGGGTTTCTTGTCCGGCGGTGCCGGGCTTTCCGGTCGACTACTGGCCCGTTTCGATGTGGTGGGGTGGAACCCTCGAGGAGTATCGGCCAGCTTGTACCCCGACTGTTGGGAGGGGGCCGCGGACCTCCAGCTGATCGGCGCGCTATCAGACACCCCCGAGAACGAGGCAGTGATCTCGGAGGTGGCTCGCCAAACAGCCGAAGCCTGTTTGGCTGGCTTGAACGGTCGAGCCGATCTCATCAGCACGGTGCAGACGGTGCACGACATGGATTTGATCCGCCAGGCCTTGGGCGAGGAGCAGATCAGCTTCCTCGGTTACAGCTATGGCACGGTGCTGGGTCAGTTTTACGCCGATCGGTACAGCGCCAATGCCCGGGCAGTGGTGATCGATGGGGTGCTGGACGCGTCGTTGACCCACGAGGACGTCCTGGTGGAGCAGATCAGGGGCTTCGCCCGAGTTGTCGACGAGGTGTTCGACAGTTGCCTACAAGATGCTGCGTGCCCGATTGTCGGCAATCCCAGGTCGGCCTACCTCCAGTTGTTGGCCAGTGTCGAGGCCGACCCACTGCTCGACGCCCAGGGCAATGTGTTGGTGGGACCGGGGGAGGTCCAGCTTGCTCTGGTGATCATCTCCTATTTACCCGCCGAGTACTGGTCGATCTTCTTTGAGGCTTTCGCCCGGGCTTGGGAAGGCGACGGCCAGCAGATGCACGACCTGGCCCAGAGCTACTTGGGGGCCACAGATCTCGGCTCGTTTTTCAGCATCAGCTGCACCGACGGAGGTCGGATGAGCGAGGACGACCTAGATCGGCTTATCGAGCGAATGGTCGAGGAGGCTGGCGAATTTGGCCGAGCTGCGGCGGCCGAGGCCCGTATGTGTGCGTACTGGCCTGACACCGAGACGCGCCCAAATGAGCCGATCCGGGCCCCGGATGCGGCATCAGTGCTGGTCATCGGCAACCGGGGCGACAACGCCACTCCCTATGAATGGGCGGTATCGGTAGCCGAGTCGCTGGAGACCGGGGTGCTATTGACCTACAACGGCACGGGCCACACTAGCTATGGCCTTCACCAATGTGTGGACGATGTAGTGGATGCCTACCTCATCGACCTGTCTGTGCCTTCTGGAGACATCGAGTGCGGCTGAAGGCGCCGGAGCCAATGATGCGGCTGGCCGCGGCCTTGTTGATTGTTGCGTTGCTCGCCGGGGCTGCGAGCTGTGGCGGCGGCGTGGAAACGGCGCTGGAAGTGAGTTCAGTGGAGCTTGATGCCACGCCCACCGCAGTGCCGACCCAGGTGTCCACTGCCGTGCCCACGCAGCCATCTCACACACCGCCCCCGACTCCGAGCCCGACTACCGGTGTGCTGGCGACGGCAGCCCCCCAAGCGACACCTGAGCCGATTCCTACTCCCGATCGCTCTGCCGAGGAGTTCTTGGCTTCCCTAGCCGACGAGTTCCACTTCGTGCTGGCCGAGGAGTTCGAGTTACTGGCCGAGATCTCCGAAGAATGGAACCCGGACGCGCAGATCTCGATAGCGGTGGTGCTTCCCGATGAGACAGTTCACGGGTACGAAGACCTGGAGTCCCGGATCTCGGCCAGCGCCGTCAAGCCGCTGTGGGCGGCAGCCGCCCTCGAAGCGGCCGGCGTGGAGGCAGTGAGGCCCTTCGCCTATTCGGCCTTGATCCTGTCCGACAACCTTGCCGGCGGAAGATTGATAGATCTGGCCGGGGGAGTAGACGCGGTGAACGCCTGGACCTGGAATGTGGCCAGGCTTGACGACACCCGGCTGGAGGCGTGGCGTTTCCAAGATCCCAATCGGGTAGCTGAGAATTTCCGGCCTGAGAACCCCTTGGGCAACCGCACCACGATGGCTGACCTGGCACTATTCTTCGCCCGCATCTACAGAGGCGAGCTTCTAGGTCCCGATGAGAATGCCGCCCTTCAGCAGTGGCTGCTGGACACTTCGCATTCGCTGACTTCTCCCCGAGATCTTGACGGCGTCTTGCTGGATCGGCTGCCTCCGGAAGTGGCAGAAGCGTCGCTGCACAAGGCGGGTTGGCTTCGACCGAACTGCTGTCCAGCGGAGTACCGGCAGATGATCGACTCCGGAGTCATCGTGCTTCCTGACGACAGCTGGTTTGCAATGGCAATCATGAGTGCCCGGGGAGAGTTCTTCGACCTGACCAATCAGTGGGTATCCCTGGCTGCCTGCCGGATCTATGCCTTTGTGGCCGACGATCGTGAGCACTTCTGCGGACGGGAAGGTGACGGCGTTCACGACCCCGAGATCTGGCCTGAAGCGGGAACCAGCGCTCAGTAGTAGGCATCTCCGCTCCGACATCTGCGGCTTAGCCGTGCCAGCATGGGACTATGCAGGACTTTGACAGCAAGGTGGCGGTGATAACCGGGGCGGCCAGCGGGATCGGAGCGGCGTTGGCGGCTGGCTTCAGCGCCGAGGGTGCCAAGGTAGTAGCCGCAGACATCGACCTCGCGGGTGCCACAGCCACCGCCGACGCCATCGGAGACAATGCGATGGCAGTCGAAGTAGATGTTGCTGACCGGTCATCGGTCGAAGCTCTGGCTGATGCAGCCTGGGATGCCTTCGGGCAGGTAGACCTGCTTTTCAACAATGCCGGCGTGTTCCAGGCCGGGCTCATGTGGGAACGCACTCAGGCCGACTGGGACTGGGTATTCGGGGTCAACGTGTACGGCATCATCAACGGGGTTGCTGCCTTCGTGCCCCGGATGATCGCCCAGGACACCGAGGGGCACATTGTGAACACCGCGTCGGTGGCCGCGTTCGTGGCCGGCGGATTCTCCAGCCCCTACGTGGTATCCAAGTGCGCTGCCTTCTCGCTCACCGAGTGCCTCGCTCTGGACCTGGCCGCAGTGGGGTCCAAGGTCAAGGCTTCGGTGCTTACCCCCAGCGCCATCGATACTGCAATTGCCCACACCGCCCGGGTGCGAAGCGACCGCTACGGCACCGACGAGAGCGAGGACAACGCCTTCGTGGTGGACTCGCTGTCGAAAATGACCGCGTCCGGCATCTCGCCAGCCGATGTGGTCGGCCCGGTCATGGCCGGGATCCGGGCCGGCGATTTCCTCATCCCCACCAAGCCCAGCTACACCAACCAACTCCAAGTCCGCTACGACGCCCTCCTGGAGCGCCAGATCCCCCCTACTGCTGAGGTTGACTGACCAGTAATTCGGCAAGGGCAGCCGTAGCATTGGTGAATGGCTGACGCTTGTGCCGCTTGCCCGCGCCGGTATTGGTTCTGGGCATCATCACTTGTCTTGGCACTAATTCTCGCCGGATGCAGCCAAGACAGCGGCACGCCGCCAGCCACAGATGGCCCGACCGCTGCCCCCACCCCCACTCCGACTGACTCCCCATCACCCTCAGCTCCGCCGCCCCCAACACCGGCGCTCGCCATGCCCGAAGCATCGCCGACCGCGACGATTCCTGTACCTGAGTCCACTCCAGAGGTCGTAGAGCGGAGGGGCGTGGAATGGGAAGACCTCGAGAATCTCATGTTCGAGTTCGACGGGGAGATCATCCAACTCGAGGACGGGCAAGCGGTCGTTTCCTATGGAGGGGCGTCAGAAGACCGCTACACCCTTCAAAACCGGGTGGGCCAGGGAGATCTGAACGGAGACGGCTACGACGACGTGGTTGCACACATCACCATGGTCACCGCGGGATCGGGCACCTTCCATCTGGTGGTGCCGGTGATCGACAACGGACTGGGTGGGGAAGCTCTACGGCCAGCCTTTGTGGGTGATCGCATCGTGATGGAGAGCATTGAAGTCCTAGATGGATTGGTGGAGGTGACGCTCTACGATCGGGAGCTCGATGAGCCCTTCACGGTGATCTCCCGGCGCCAGAAGTTGGAGATCGATCATTCCGGGCCAGAACCCGTTGTGTCGGTGATCGACTCGCAGCCCCTAGAGGCCCTTCCGGTTCCTGGCCCCGACCTGCCGGAAGTCACCATTCGCTTCGATCCCGGTGCGATAGGTGCCATCGTGGCCGGATCAATCGACTTCCGTCAGCGCCAGACATACTCCGCCCACATCTCTGCTGGACAGTGGTTTCAGGCAAACCTCGACGCTCCTCTAGGGATGTGGCTGGATGTACGGCTGGGAGATCATGTCGTGGCCTCGGCTACCGAGCGGTCCCAATTTGTGCAAGCTCTGCTGCCGGCCACCGGCCCATGGCAGATAACAGTGGTCTCTGCTCATGCCGGCGTCGCCGATTACAAGCTGGGTATCGAGGCCCTGCCGGTGGGGTCGGAAAGTTACCCAGACGTGGACCCGACGATTTCACCTTCAGAGAGTGAATCGCCCGATCGCACCCTGCCACCCAGCACTGCCCCGGTTGTGTACTTCACATTCGACGACGGTCCCCATCCCATCTACACCCCCCAGGTCCTTGACGTGCTGGCCAAGTACAACGCTCGCGCCACGTTTTTCGTAGTCGGCTCGCTGGCTGAGGCCCTTCCGCGCACGACTCAACGCATTGTCGACGAGGGCCACACTCTCGCCAATCACACCTGGAACCACGAGAATTTGGCTGGCCTCCCCCGTGCGGAGTTCGACGACACGGTGGGTAGGACTCAAGCCGTCCTCGGTTCCCGGGCCACAAACTGTTTGAGGCCTCCTTATGGATCGCTGGATGCCTTCACCCGGGAATGGGCCGCAGAACACGGATTGGTAGTCCAGACTTGGGACTACAGCCCCGAAGACTGGCTCCAACCCCCGGCCGTGGAAATAGCCCAAGGCCTCTTGGATCACGCCCGAAATGGGGCGATTCTTCTGCTTCACGATGGCGGCGGCACCCGCACCCAAACCGTTCTCGCCCTGGATATGGCTCTCCAAGAACTGACCAGCCGCGGATTCCGTTTCGAGCCCTTGTGTAACTGACCAGGCAGTGCCAACGGTGATGCCCGCCGCCCACCCGCCTAGTGTGAGCCGAATGGGAAAGCGAGCGGCGGCGATTGTGGGGCTCACGGAGTGGGCGCCGAAACGGGTGTGGGACGAGCCCATGTTCACCATGGAGGCGTGTGCCCGGCTAGCGGCCGAGGTGCTGGCCGATGCCGAAGTGGACAAAGGCGAAGTGGACGGTCTGGTGATCAACGGCCTGCGGGAGTCGCCGTTGTTCGCGCCGTCGGCGCTGGCCGAGTTCCTGGGCGTCCGCAGCAACTTCAACGAGGTGGTCGACCTGGGCGGAGCCACTCCGGCGGGCATGGTGTGGCGGGCCGCAGCCGCCATTGAAGTGGGGATTTGCGAGACGGTGCTGGTGTTCACCCCATCGGTGCCCGCCCCGCCCCAGCCAGGAGCCAACGGCGGCCCGATGAAGATGAAGATGGGTGCGTACATGGGCGGCGAGGTCTGGGGCTCCCCCCAGGGGCAGTTCGAGATTCCCGCCGGTTTGGTGGCAGCCACCCCCAGCTTCGCCATGGCCGCCAGCCGGTACATGGCCGCCTACGGAGTGAGCGAGGAGACGCTGGCCAAGGTGGCGGTGGACTCCCGCTACAACGCTCAGGCAAATCCCATGGCCGTGTTCTACGGCAAGCCCATCACCGTCGACGACGTGATGAGCTCCCGCTACGTGGCCGATCCCCTGAAGCTGCTGGAAATAGTCATGCCGTGCTACGGCGGCTCCGCAGTGCTGGTGACCACCGCCGAGCGGGCTGCCCGGGGCCCTCACCGGCCGGTGTATGTGAGCGGCTATGGCGAGCACCTCACCCACAAGAGCATTACCTACGCCCCCGACATCGTCGACACCCCCATCCGGCTGGCCGCCGACCGCGCGTTCGCCATGGCCGGGGTGTCGCGCGACGCGGTGGACATGGCCTCCATGTACGACTGCTACACCATCACCGTGCTATTAACCATCGAAGACGCCGGGTTCTGCGCCAAGGGCCAGGGCGGTCGGTTCATCGACGAGCACAGCCTGCGCTACGACGGCGACTGGCCGCTCAACACCCACGGCGGCCAGCTGGGCATGGGTCAGGCCGGCTTGGGCGGCGGCATGAGCCACATCACCGAGGCCGTGCGCCAGGTGCAGGGCCGGGCTGGCGAGCGCCAAGTGCCCGACTGCAACATCGCCTATGCCAATGGCACCGGGGGAATGTTGGCCGAGCAGGTGGCCCTCATCTTGGAGGGGGCCTAATGGTTCACTTCTCCTCCGACGGCCGCCCCCTGCCCACCCCCACCCCCATCACCGCTCCGTTTTTCGACGGCCTGCGGGAGCGGCGGCTAGTGCTCCAGCGCTGTCCCCGCCACGGATACTTCTTCTACCCCCGCGGCCGGTGCCCAGTTTGCCTGGGAGACGACTGGGAGTGGGGAGAGTTGAGCGGCCAGGGCACGGTGTACTCCTTCACCGTTGACCGAGCTGGCCACGACCCCGCCCTGGCCAGCCGAATCCCCTTTGCCATCGCCCTGGTGGACCTCGACGAAGGCCCTCGCCTGGTGGGCAACATGGTGGACTGCGAGGTCGGCGACATCACCGTGGGTATGGCCGTGGAGGCTGCCTACGAAGATGTGGACGACACCACGCTGCTGGGATTCCGCCCTGCGGGCTAGCCGTCGTTGAAGGCCTGCCAGGTGGGCTCTTCGTAGGGGAGGGTGCCGAGGCCGTCGGGGTTCTCGGGCCAGTTGGCCGGCGGAAGGTCCAGCGGGTTTACTCCCACCTCGGCGCCGTAGAACAGCTTGTGGAGGCGGCGCACGAAGTACCAGTGGCCGTCGCGGCGCTCGTAAGTGTCGTCGTAGCGGATGGCCTGATGGATCCACCGGTCGCCGTCGGCAATCTCGCCTTTGCAGTACACATGGCCAGTGGCGTGGTGCTCGTCGATCAGGTCGATCTGATGGGTGCCGATGTTCAGGATCGACGGGCCAATGGCCCCGAGCGACTCCTCGAAGTTGGTCCGCAGCGCTTGGCGCCCATAGGTGTCCCGACCCACCCGCACGTCGTCGATGAACAGCTCAACGAGGGTACCCAGATCTCGCCGGTCGATGGCCACCGCGTATCTGGAGGCGAGTTGCCGGATTTCCTCGTAGGCCAACAGTCGGGCGACATCGTCCATCCCCCGATCATGGCATCCAGCAGCACTCTCAGCCGTTACGAGCCCACAAAGCAAGTGCCACCAGGCCGCAGTCGCGGTACCATTGGCGTCGAGAGACAAGCGGCTCGGAGGCGTGAACATGGGTTTTGAGCGCCGTCAGGCCGACCATTGGCACCGCGACATTCCCGGGGCACGCTGGTTCAAGTACGGGTGCTGAGTGGTGACATGGAGTGGACCGAAGTCCTCAACCGGGTTGCCGCGGGGGAGGAAGATCGCACCAGTTTCAGGCCGCATTTTCGAGACATCGAAATCGAAGAGGTTGGCAAGGCAATTTGCGCGTTTGCAAACACTGATGGCGGGTTGATTGTGTTGGGCATCAGCGACGGCCAGCAGATAATCGGGGTTGCCGAAGACAGTGATCAGGTGCAGGAGCGGCTGGCTTCGTTCCTGCAATCCGGGTTTAGTTCGCCTGCCACTGCTCGTCTGGGCCAGCACAAGGATCCAGAGGGTTGGGTGCATTGGCTTGAGGTACCTCGGCAGCGAGACTTCGAGCCGATGCGCTACGACGGCCGCGTTTGGGTACGTCGAGGCCGCAGCAGCGTCGAGCCGTTGCCAACCGAATTACAGGATCTGTATAACACTTTCGGCTACGTCCTGACAGAGGATCGGACCATCAGTGCAGCGACTTCATCAGATCTCGATATGCAGATCTTTAGGTCTTACTTGGTCTCTCTGGGCATCGACACCGCCAACGATCCGCAGCCCAACGCCGACGACGACTTGCTCAATCGCGGCGCCATTGCCGAGATCGGCGGGCAGCTGCAACCGACGCTGTATGGTGTGCTCGTATTCGGCAGGATGCCGCAGGACTATCCGCAGACACAGAACTTCTTCATTGAGTGCGTTGCCTACGACGGCAACGGCCGGGCCGATGAGATTCTGCAAACTTCCGAGGCCAAGGGCCGTCTCAGCGAGCAGGTTGAGCGTGCTGTGGGATGGTTTTCCGGTCTGGGAAAGTTCGAGGTCTACCGCGATCTTCGTCGGCAGGATCGACGCTTGCCGCCATTGGAAGCTTTGCGAGAGGCTTTGGTCAACGCTGTGGTTCATCGCGACTATGCGATCACCGGCTCGAAGATTCTGTTTGAGGTCTTTGCTAATCGCGTGGAGGTGACGAGTCCGGGCACCCTGCCGAACCACATGACAGCCGACAGCGTGCGTGCCGGGGGTCGCGCCCGATCTCGCAACGAGTCCATGGCGAACTTCATGCTTGCACTCGGCTTCATGGAGCGGCGCGGCCGCGGTTGGCCGGTCATGCAGCGAGCGATGTCTGAGTTCAACGGCACAGAGCCCGAGATCGACCAAGACCGAGAAAGCGGCTTCGTGCGGTTGCGGTTTCATCTCGATTGAGTCAGGCAGATATTTCTCAGGCAGCACTCTCAGCGTAATTGAGGGAGTCGAGTTCCAGCCCAGGCATGTAATGCGGATCGGTGTGCAGGAGTGCCAGCAGCCTTCCGGCACGGTGAGCCCCCGATCGTGTGGTTACTGTGAGCAGTAGTGTCCCCTGCTAGCCGCGTTTATGAGGATCGCCGTGTTCTGACCGAGGGTATCTGGGAAATAGAGCTCGATGGGTGGCGGGTTCGGGTGACGGAGGTGTTTTGGTCGTATTGGCGGCTGGCGGCTGAGCGGCAGGCGATTTTCTTTCGCCGTGTGTCCGGAGAGGATGGCCCGTGGACGAACGATCACATTCTGGAGCGCTACAGGTTTACGAATGCGTATCGAGCGTCGGATCGAGTGAGCCAGTACCTGCTCCATCATGTGATCTACGACCAGGAGCGCGACGCACTGGACACGATCCTGCGGGTTCTGCTGTTCAAGATTTTCAACCGGGTCGATACGTGGGAGTACCTGGTTGATCGCGTCGGGCAGCCGACAGCGGTCGGCTTTAGCGCTGGGGGGTACGCAAAGGCACTGGACGAGCTTTTCGACCATGACCGACGCGTGTATTCGGCAGCGTACATAATGCCGAATCCGCGGCTAGGCGAAGATCGCAAGCATCGCAACCACCTGTCTCTAGTCGAGATGCTGCTTCAGAACGGTGTGCTTGCTCACCTCGAGAAAGCCCGTTCGTTGAAGTGCCTGTATGAGCAGCTCTGCGAGGTGCCCTCGTTCGGGCCGTTCTTGGCGTTTCAGTACGCGATAGACCTGAACTACTCACCGCACTTTGACTTTGATGAGATGGAGTTCGTTGTGGCGGGCCCGGGCGCTCTTCGTGGTATTGCCAAGTGTTTTGAGGACACCGGCGGGCTCGACGCGGCCGGGGTGATCGCGGCGATGGCGGTCTCGGCGACCGACTTCTTCGAGACGACCCCGATGCCTACACCGTTTCGAGACCTGTGGGGTCGTTCCCTTCAACTCATTGACTGTCAGAACTTGTTCTGCGAAGTCGACAAGTACGCCCGAGTCGCTTACCCCGAACGCTCAGTGGGTGGACCGGGCCGCATCAAACAGGTGTACCGGGTCGACCATGAGCCCCTAACGCTGGGCTACCCACCCAAGTGGGGCTTGCCGCTGTCCGCGCAGGCCCCATCCTGCTTCGGGACCGCCTAGATCCGCATAGCTGCAGTGAAGCCGATACGCTTGACAGTAGATGTCAGATAATCTAACATTCATGTCATGACAGATGACATCGACACGGGGAGCATTTCCCCGCCTCAGCACCAAGCTGAGAGCACGGTCAATGTCCGTGGGCTCAGCGAGAGCGAGCTTGAGGCCCATGTAAACGTGTTGCTCACGAGCGTCGGTGAGGCTCCGAGCGGCTCCGGCGCAGGCGTGGCCAGCCTCACGGCGGTGTGGGTGATCAGCCAGGTCGAAGAGTCATGCGGAGTTGGCCACCTCGTCAATCCTAAAGACCTCACCAAAGATGATCTCGCTACTCCGGCAGCCCTGAGCAAGATGCTGCATCGGCAAATTCGCAAGCAAGATGCACCGCTAGTTGCGTCATGAGCGAGCTACTCGACTCGACCAAGACGTTAAGCGAGGCATGGCTCCAGGCACTGACGCATACGGTTAGCCAACGGGGCGGCCGCTGCGTTCACTTGGTGATGACGGTCGAGAACCCTGGCTCTGGGGACGAGACCATCCGCGAAGCGCTCGACCTTGTGCTCGAAGAGGCGGGGGACCAGAGCGTGGAGACGGTCGCAGGAACCATTTTCCCGGGCTCGCTCTACCAAAGCCCCGGATTTTCATGGTCGCCCGACCTCGATGAGCAGGCTGTCCAAGAGCTAGATGCCGCGGCGCACAACCTTTACGAGCGTTATGAGGGAATGCTTCCGGTGTTGCGTAGGGTTCCGGCGAACAGCCGAGGAACCTATTTCTCACGAATGATCACCTGGCCGGGGAAGGAACCCGGTGGAACGAATCAGCTCGACTTGAGGATCTCCCGCATTCGCAGTGAGTTCGCAAACGGACGTCGAACCAATAACACCCTCGACATCGATGTCGGAGCCGATGCCCTCATTTCCGAACCTGTTGCTGGAGTGCAGGTCTATTTCCCTAGCGATCAGCGGACGCGGGGCTTTCCCTGCCTGGTACATATCGATCTCACCTTGGTCGATGGGACGCTGCATTGTCTGGCCGTGTACCGCCACCAACACCTCATTACGAAGGCATACGGGAATTTGGTCGGTCTCAGCCGGCTGATGCACTTCTTGTGTGAGCAGACGGGCGCCGAGTGCGGGGAGTTGGTGGTCCATGCAACGTTGGCTGACGCGGAGCCGAGTCACCCTGCGCGACCACAAGAACTCGTCCGGTCTTTAGGAGCACTGTTATGAGTGACGTCAATGCTCTACTGACATCGCCATCTGCGGCACTCATGTCTGCACTCGAAGCCTCGACACTTGCTGAAGGTCGCGACGGCATCTTGAGCATTGGGATTGATGTCGTATCCGTCCCGAAAATGGCCCGACTGGTTTCCGAGGGCGGGCCAGCGTTTCTTGACCGGGGCTGGACACCAGTCGAAAATGCCGAAACCGACAAAGACCCGGAGCGGCTCGCGACACGGTGGGCGGCTAAGGAGGCGGTGATGAAGTGCCTCGGTCTAGGGATCAGCGACCTCGACCCGCGAGAAATCGAAATCTCGTCGTCGGAATCGGGAGCTCCAAACGTCTCGTTGCGAGGTTCGGCTGCCGAGCGGGCCCGATCGCTTGGGATCTCGAAGTTCGACGTCTCTGCCTCCCATGAAAGTGGCTGGGCTACAGCAATCGCAGTCGCCTCCGCACGGATGGGACAAGAGGATCCGGAAGCGCCACACCAACGAAAGGACAGATCATGAGCATGGACGAGCCCGAATCCGACTCAAGCGAGCAGATGGCACTCGCAGAGCGGCTACGGGAGGCGCGCGAGTACATAGGACTCCTCCAAGAGGATGTCGCCGCTGCGCTGGATATCCCCCGAGCAAGCGTGTCGGCGATTGAGTCCGGAAAGCGTCGCGTCTCGTCGCTTGAGCTCAGGCGTCTCGGCCGTCTTTACCGCCGGCCAGTGGCGTGGTTGCTGGGAGAAGAGGACGCCGAGGTCGACGTGAATGCGCCCCTGTATAGGGTGACTGCGGCCCTGTCGGATCAAGACAAAGAGCAGGTCTTGCGCTTCGCTGAGTTCTTGGCCGGGGCGGGGCGGCCCGGGGCCATCCGAGCTGAACCAACGGAGTAGCCCGTGGCTTCCGAACACACACGCCGACTCATGGCTGCAAGCTCGGCGAACCGGCTCTTGAACGAGGCGGGCGTGGACCAGGCGCGCCAAGTGGACGTGTTCGGTTTGATCGAAAGCCTCGGATTGTGGCTCGCCTTTTTCCCGCTCGATGGGCTCTTAGGGGCGTACCTGCCAGAGGGCACAGGCGGCATCCTCATAACCACCGAACGCTCAACGCCGATCCAGCGGTACACAGCGGCACACGAGCTCGGTCACTGGCGACTCGACGGTGGCCACGATGCTTCACTCGACACGGAAGCGGACGTACTGGGACGCACCGACATCGAGCGGGAGACACTTGCGCAGGTATTCGCTGGGGCCCTGCTAATGCCGCCCCCGCTCGTTCACAGCATCCTGTCGCGCCGCAATGCGACATCGCTTGGCCCGCTGGATGTCTACACAGTCGCCCGTGAAGCAGGCGTTAGCTACGAAGCGGCTGCGAGGCATCTGTACCACCTCGAACGGATCACGCGGCACGAACTGCGAGAGCTGCTCAAGGTGCAACCGCTAAAGATCAAACAGGCGATTGGCGCAGGACGCCGACCTGTCGTCGGCATTGCAGACGTGTGGCCGGTTGACATGGCTTGGCGCGACCAGCAACTCAACGTCCGGACTGATGACGAGATCATCATTTCGTTGCCCGAAGACCGCAGCACCGCCTACAGGTGGTCGATCCCAAGCACCGACCCAAGTCCACGACGCTCTGCAACACAGCCACCGCCCCCCTTCGCCGACGACAAGTTCCGGGGCTGGGTAGAACTAGCGATGGCTGAAACGAAGGCGGAACCACGCCGCAAGCCCCCAAGCCAAGCCGTCGACCGAGCGCGCAAGCCCACCCCGGCGAAGAAAGCGGAGCCACTTCCTATCGCTGGAGGGCGGGCAACCGTGGTCGGTGATGTCTATATTGCCGATGGCTCCGCTCAGGTGATGGCCGACGCGGCCACACGAAGCCGCCGCCTCGCGAGACTTGATGCCTCCGAATCGAAAGATGCCGTACAGCAGGTTCGCGACGAAAAAATCGTCGTAGGCGCAGTGGGCCGCCGGGTCTTCGGCATCCGGTTGGAAGAACCCGGTCAGACAGAGCTCCGGCTGGTGCTGCGCAACGAGTACGGCAACGCCGATCCGGTCGACGAGTACCGAATCACAGCAGCCGTCGAAGCGCGGCGAGAGGCGTTCACCATCGAT